>JALYKF010000188.1 GCA_030774905.1 Chloroflexota bacterium | reverse complement strand
TCCCTTGGTCGTGGGTTCGAATCCCTCCTGGCTCACCCGGAAAGACCGCACCGCCGCGACGATCGGGCCACCATGACCAGATCCCCGTCGAAGTCTCCGAGCAGGAGCACCTCGTGACGCTCGCGGGGCGTCCAACTCCCGACGCCATCGTCGCGATGGGCGGCAGGCCCCCGAATGTCGATACCATCGCCGCGCGGACAACCAGAGCAGGAGGATCCATCACATGACGGAACCCACTCGCCGGCTCACGCGCCGAGAAGCGCTCGGTCTGTTCGGCGGAGCCGCGGCCACCGGCCTCTTCGTCGCCTGCGGCGGGACGGGTCAGCCATCAACAGCCACCGGCGCGGTCACCAGCGCGAGCGGGAACCCGCTCGCGGGGCTCGGTCTGCCGAGCTACTACCCCGCGAGCTACAAGGACATCGTCGAAGCGGCGAAGAAGGAGCCCAAGCTCCAAATCTACTCGATCATGTCCAAGACCAACTGGACCCCGGTCATGGAGGACTTCAAGAAGCGGTATTCGTTCATCGACCTGGACGCCACCGACGACGACGCGTACGCCGTGTTCGACAAGTACTACACGGAGAGCGCGGGCAACGCGAAGAGCGCGGACGTCATCATGTCCAGCGCGATGGATGCCTGGCAGGCGTTCGTCAAGAAGGGCGAGCTCGACCTGTACAAGTCACCGGAGCACGACAAGGTGCCGGCGTGGTCGCGCCTTGCCGACGGCGTCTACACGGCATCGAGCGACCCGATGGTCATCATCTGGAACAAGAAGCTCGTCGCGAGTCCGCCAAAGACGATGGCCGCCCTCGTGGATATGGTCAACAAGGACAAGGCGAAGTTCACGCCAGGCAAGATCGTCACCTACGCCGAGACGAACGCGACGGGATTCGCCGGCAACTGGTTCTCGGCGAAGAAGGTCGGCGAGGACAAGTGGCTCCAGACGATTAGCGCACTCGGCGCGACCGCCCCGAAGCTCGAAACCTCCGGTGGACGGATGGTCGACGCGACCCTCGCCGGCGAGACGCTCATCGGCTACTTCGTGTCCGCGATCACGGTGCTGCCGAAGTTCCCGGCCGCCAACGATGTCCTTGGATACACGCTCATCGGCGACGGCACGCCGGTCATCACGCGCGGGATGGGGATCACGAAAAAGGCGAAGGCCCCGAACTCCGCTCGGCTGCTCATCGACTTCATCCTGTCGCAAGAGGGACAACTCGCGTGGTCCAAGGGAGGCCTCACGCCCTACCGGACCGACGTCGCAAGCCAGGCGACGATCCATCTCGACAAGTTCGCGGCCGAGGTCGGACAGCAGAACCTCGTGCCGTTCTCGTTCGACCCCGATCTCGCCGATACCGCGAAGGCCGAGGCCTTCCGCGCGAAGCTGAAGAAGGCGCTCGGACGGTAGGCACGGACCCCGATCGCCACACGATCCGCACCGCGTGAGCCTGTGACTGGGCGGGCCTGGTCGTTCGACCGGCCCGCCCAGTGGCTGCTCGCCGTGGTCTTGACGGCGCTCGTCGCCATCCCGCTCGCGCCGATCGTCTACCAAAGCGTGCTGAGCGATCGCCTCTACGAGCCGGCGAAGACCTTCACCCTCTCGAATTACGCGCTGGTTCTCAGCAACGCCGAGTTCTGGACCACGGTCGCGACCACCGTCGTGTTCGTCATCCTCACGACGGCGTTCTCGGTGCTCCTGGGCATCGCGTTCGCGATCCTGCTCACGCGCACGGACGTTCCGGCGCGCGGCCTTCTCCACGACCTGGTCATCCTTCCGTTCTACGTGTCGCCGCTGGTGCTGGCGTTCGCATGGGCCATCCTGTACGGCCCCTCCGGGTTCGCGACCATCGGCGTGCGGACGCTCGGGCTCCCCACCTGGCAGCTCTACACGGTCGTCGGTATCTCGGTGGTCGCCGCGGTCTACTACGTCCCGTACTCCTATCTGTACGCGACGGGCTCCCTTGCCCTCACCGACCCGCAGCTCGAGGACGCCGGGCGCATCGCGGGCGCGGGCCCGTTCCGCACGCTCTTCTCGATCACCCTGCCGCTCCTGCGTCCGGCCGTCGCGTACGGGACGCTGCTCACGATCGTGTCGGCCATCGAGCTGCTCTCGATCCCGCTCGTCCTCGGGCAGCCGGTGGGCGTCCAGGTGCTCTCGACGTTCCTGTACACGACAGGCACCAAAAGCGCGCCCAACGACTACGGCATCGTCGCCGCGGTGTCGGTGATCATGCTCGCCGTCATCACGCTGCTCGTGTGGCTCCAGGTCCGGGTGACGGGGCAGGAGCGACGCTTCGTCACGGTGGGCGGCAAGGCGATCCGCGGTCGTGTCGTCGCCCTCGGCGGCCGGATGCGCTGGGTCGTTGCCGGGCTCTTGTGGCTGTACATCGCGGTGGGCGTCGCCCTCCCGTTGGTCGGCATCTTCGCGCAGTCCGCGACGTCGTTCCTCACTCCGCTCGTGAACCCCCTCGAGCTGCTCACGCAAGACAACTTCAAGATCATCTTCGGCGAGCGCACCTACCTTGAGAGCATCCGGAACTCGCTGCTCATCTCGGTGGTCGGCGGTCTCATCGCCATCGTCTTCATCGCGTTCACGGTCCTCGTCACGTCGCGGTCGGACTTCCCGCTGCGCCGCGCGCTCTCGTACATCGCCCTGTACCCGCGCGCCGTCCCCGGGATCATCATCGGCATCGGGTTCCTGTGGACGTTGCTGCTCGTCCCGGGGCTCGGTGGGATCCGCAACACGCTCGCCGTCCTCACCCTCGCGTTCATCGTCCGGTTCCTGCCGCTCGGCTTCGGCGCCGTGATGCCGTCCGTCCTTCGCATCTCGAACGAGCTCGACCGGGCGGCGCGCGTCGCCGGAGCGTCGTGGCTGACGACGATGTGGCGGATCCTCGTGCCGCTGCTGCGGCCCGCCCTCGCGTCCGGATTCGTCTTGCTGTTCGTGAGCTTCCTGAAGGAGTACGCGAGCGCGCTGTTCCTAGTGGCCCGCGGCTCCGAGGTGATCGGCACGACGATGATCGAGCTGTGGCGGCAAGGGAACTCCGGACCCGTTGCGGCGCTGTCGGCGATCCAGCTCGTCATCACGTTCGTCGCGATCGTCATCGGCCAGCGCCTCCTTGGGGCACGCCTCCGTGGCTGATGCCGCGGCGGCGCGCGATGTGGTCATCGAGGGCCTGGTCAAGACCTTCGACGGTGGCGTGCGCGCCGTCGACGACGTGTCGCTGACCATCCCCGAAGGGGAGTTCGTGACGCTGCTTGGCCCGTCGGGTTGCGGCAAGACGACGACGCTCAACTGCGTCGCGGGTCTGGAGCGTCCCGATGCCGGACGCATCACAGTGGGCACGTCGGTGCTCACGGATGTTGCCCGGGGTGTGATCCTGCCCCCGGAGCGGCGCGACCTCGGGATGGTCTTCCAGAGCTACGCCCTCTGGCCGCACATGACCGTTAGCGACAACCTCGCGTTCGGCCTGCGTCTGCGCAAGGTGCCGCGTGCGGAGATCGCAACGCGTATCAAGAGCACGCTCGCGCTGGTCGAGCTCAGCGGCCTCGAGAAGCGCTACCCCTACCAGCTGTCCGGCGGGCAGCAGCAGCGCGTCGCGCTCGCGCGCGCGGTGGTCGCGCAGCCGCGCGTCCTGTTGCTGGACGAGCCGCTCTCGAACCTCGACGCGAAGGTCCGCGAGCGAGCGCGCTTCTGGCTCCGCGACCTGCAACGCCGCCTGGGCATCACGGCTGTCTACGTCACTCACGACCAGGCCGAGGCGCTCGCGATCTCGGACCGGATCGCAGTGATGTCCGAGGGTCGCGTGCTGCAATACGCGCCACCCGGCGACATCTACGAGCGCCCGCGCTCGCGCTTCGTGGCGGAGTTCATCGGCCGGTCATCCTTCCTCGATGGCGTGGTGATCGGTCCGGCCAATGGCCGCGTGCAGGTGCGGCTTGCCGGAAGCGGCACGGTGCTGACCGCCGCGTCGGCGGGCGCACACTTCGCGGCGGGCGACCGCGTGGTGCTCGCGGTGCGGTCGGAGCGCATCGACATGCACGGGGACCAGGCGGCGGAGAACGTCGTTTCAGCGCGCATCACGTCATTTGTGTATGCCGGCGCCGAGTACGAGTACATCCTCGACACTCCGGAAGGCGAGCTTCGCGCGTCGTCGCAGCGGCAGGTGACAGGCCCGGATCTCAAGGTGCATCTTCCGCCGGAGTCGATCGTCGTCCTGCCGCAGGAGACCCCGAAGGCCGGCTAGGCAGCGACCTGCGCGGCCCGGAGCAGCCGGGTGAGCTCGCGCACATCGGCGAGCTCCTCGATCCGCCAGATCAGAGCTGCCACCGCGCGCGCCCGCTCGTCCGCGACGCCGCCCCACGCCGCGCAGTCGATGAACTTGGCCTCCAGCTCGCCATCGCTCATCGGATCGGCGGGGCTTCCCTTACCGAAGTCGGCGCGACCGCGCAGGACGGTCGCATCGGCGAGCTCGACCTCGACGATCGTCGTCATCTTCTCGTAGCCCGCGGCCTCGGCCTCGGGGTGGACGCCGAAGTCGACGCGCTCGATGAGCCGTTGCACGTCGTCACGCTGGACGACCTCGTCGGTGAACTGCGCGAGTCCGGCTTTCCGTTCTAGCAGCAGGATGGCCATGCAGAACTCCATGCTGAACTTCGCGTTCAGCTCGGTGCGTGGCCGGTGGTGGATGAGCGCGTTCGGCATGTTGCGGTTGGTCCCGACCCGTACGCGGCGCACCTGCTCGGGCTTGATGTCGTGCTCCTCGATGAGCCGGGCCATGACACGCATGCCGGGGTGGGTCAACGAGCCGGATGGGTGCGGCTTGATCGAGACGCCCGGCGACTCGAAGGACCACGGACGCCCGAGCACACCGTCGATCGACGCCGCGTCGTACCCGCCGCCGGCCGCACGGAAGAAGCCCCGCGGCGCCTCGAGGATGTTCTCGGCCGCGGTCCAGCCGCGCGCGGCGAAGTCGGCCGCAACGACCCCGCTCTCCGCCGCGCGCCCGGCGTGGAACGGCTTCGTCATCGTGCCGAAGCTCTCGCGCAGGCCGGCCGACTCGCTTGCGGCGATCCCGAGGGCGCGCGCGGTCGTCGTCTCATCGGCGCCCCGCAGCCTCGCGAGCCCGGCGGCGGCTCCGATCGCGCCGATCGTTCCGGTGCTGTGGAACCCGTCGCGGTAATGGCGCGGGTCGATGGCCTCGGCGACCTTCATCTCGACCTCTGTCCCGATCAAATACGCGTCCAGGAGATCCGCCCCGCCGGCGCCTTCCGCTTCCGCGACCGCGAGGACCGCGGGCAGGACCGGAGCCGTCGGGTGGGTGAGCAGGCCGTAGACGCGGTCGGGCTTGACCGCAAGCTGCGTGTCGTCGTAGTCGTCGGCGTGGATGGCGATGCCGTTCGCGAACGCGGCGAACCGCGGGGCCGTCGTGACCGGCGCTCCGATGACGGTCGCCGGACCCGCGCAGGCGAGGTCGGCGAGGTAGCCCCGAACGATGGCCCCGGTCGATGCCGCGTTCCCGGCGAGCGCGAGGCCGATGCCGTCGAGGACCGAGCGCGTCCCGAGCCTGCGCACTTCGGCCGGGATCGAGGCTCGGGGCGTGCCGCGGATGAATTCGGCGACCGAGCGGGTCAATGACACGCCCGAATGATGCCTGAACAGACCTCTCCTGGAACAGCGCATGCACCTGCCGGCCGCGCGGAGGTGCACGCATGGCCGAGCCCAAAGCGAAGGAGCGCAAAAGCATCCGCAACGCGATGGCCCGGTGGAATCCGCCGTCGCAAGAGATCGTCGGCGCCGTACGCAGGCACAAGATCGATCTGTCCGCGGAGGACACAGTGCGCCGGCCACGACGGACGTCCGCGGCCTAACGCCAGCGGGGGAGGCGCGGACTCCCCTGTCCGTACGCGGCCGGGTGATGACGATTGACCCCTTCTGCGCCGGCCCGCGCCGCTCTAGCGTCTGGGCATGTTCGGAGCCCGTCTGCGGTCCCAGCAGGCCCTCGCCGTGGGCCTCGGCGGCGCGCTCCTCGTGTGGCTCGCCGAGCTCGCCGTGGGTCCGGGCGAGCTGCGCCACTACATCGCCGACCTCGGGATGACCGGATTCGCCTTCGGTGCGACCGTCGGGACCCTTCGGGCCGCGCTCGTGCCCGCGCGCCGAGAGCGAGAAGCCTGGATCTTCATCTTCCTCGGCGCGGTCGCGTGGGCGATCGGGCAGCTCTTCACCGACGCGTACGACATCGCGGGGCTCACCGGCGCGCCGCCGGACCCGGCGGACATCGCGTTCCTCGTCGCGGCGGCATGCTTCGTCATCGGCTGCGCGGCGTTGCTCGCGCGTCACGATCAGCGCCTCGCGATCTACGCGCTTGTCCTTGATGTCAGCGCTGCTGTGCTCACGATCCTCGCCGGCGTCGCCCTCTACGTCTCGGATCTCTTTGGGCCGGAGATGATCCACCAGCCCGCGACCATCGCCGTCGGCCTGGCGTACCCGGCCCTCTGGGTGGCGGCCACCGGAGCCGCGCTCTCGATGTTCTGGGGTCTCCCCCCGCACCAGACGCGCCGCGCGCACTTCTCGCTGCTCATCGGCGTGACGTTGAACGCGATCGGATTCGTCCTCTGGCTTCCCGCGTACGTGCACCACTCGTTCGCGCCGGGCTCGGTCATCGACCTGTTCTGGATGGTCGGCGTCCTCGCGATCGGCATCGCCGGGCGCCAGTGGGCCGAGGACGCAACGAACGCGGAGGCGCCGTTCGCGCCTGAGCAGGCCGTCCAGTTCTCGCGGATGCTGCTTCCGGGTGCCGTAGCGGTCCTGGCCGCGACGATCCTCATCACTAGCCAGCTCGACCGGCAGACCGCGACTGATCCCATCGTCGCCGCGGCGATCGGGTTGACGATCGTCGTGCTCGCCATCCGTGCCGGTCTGGCCCTCTACTCGAACTGGCGCCTCGGCCTTCGCGAGCGCCGGCGCGCTACGCAGTTCGCGGCGCTCTACGACGTCGGGCTGGCGACCGCAGGCGAGATGTCGCTCGACGAGCTCGCGCGGCTTGCGGTCGACAACGTCATCCACCTGACCCAGACGGACGGCGCGATGATCGCGCTGGCCGAGCCGGAAGGCTCCCTCACGATCCGCGCGATCAACCGGTCGAAGATGCCGGAGCTGCGTGACGATCCAGGCGGACCGCTCATGGGCATCGCCCTCGAGTCGGTGCGCACGCGCGAGGCAACCGTGGCCACGGACTATGCCCGCCACCCGGACTCGAACCCGCGGCTCCACGGCACCATCGCGTCGGCGCTCGCCCTGCCGCTCATCGCCCACGGTGAGCTCGTCGGCACGATGACCCTGTACTCCGGTCGCGCGCGGCACTGGGGGAGCGATACCCAGCGGATGTTCCGCCTCTACGCGGCCCAGGCTGCCATCGCGATCTCCAACGCGCAGCTCCTCGGAGAGAGCCGCCGCCTCGCGAGCGATGATCCGCTCACCGGCCTGACCAACCGCCGGGTCCTCGTCGAACGCCTCGAGGCTGAGACGGCCGAGGCGCGCCGGCATGGCGACGCCTTCTGCGTGATCCTCTGCGACGTCGACGGCCTGAAGGCGGTCAATGACAGTGCCGGCCACCTCGTCGGTGACTCCGTCCTGAAATCCGTCGCGACCATGTTGCGGACCACGGCGCGGGCCGAGGACGTCGTCGCGCGGTTCGGTGGCGACGAATTCGTGCTCCTCCTGCCCCGGATCGGCCTCGAGGCGGCCAAGAGCCTCGTCACGCGGCTGACCCGCGAGCTTCCCGAGCAGACCTACATGTGGGGCGGCATGCCGCACTCGCTGCCGCGGGTGTCGTTCGGGACCGCGGCGTTCCCCGATGACGGGCTCCTCGCGGATCAGCTCATCGCGAAAGCCGATGAGCGCATGTACGCGGACAAAGCCCGCGCGCGGGGTGGCCTCCGCTAAAGTTCCCCTCATCAGCCGAGGGAGGGCCCCTTCGATGCCCGCTACGAGCAAATGCCCCGAATGTGACGGCAATGTGGCAGTGGGTGCCGATGCCGTGAAGGGCGAGATCGTGTCCTGCCCTGACTGCGGGGCGGAGCTCGAAGTGACCGAGACCGCGCCCGTCGCGCTGGTACTCGCCCCGGAGGCCGAAGAAGACTGGGGTGAGTGACCCGACGGTCGGCGTGCTCCTCTCGCGTGTGCGCGTGGAGGAGAAGCTTCTCCTCGAGGAGCTCGAGCGCCGAGGGGTCAAGACCACGGTCATCGACGATCGGGAGCTCGTGCTCGCGCTCGAGACCAAGCCCGACCTTGGCGTCGACGTCGTGCTCGAGCGGTGCATCCAGCACTCGCGGGCCCTCTACGCGCTATCGGTGCTCGAGACCTGGGGCATCCCCACGGTCAACACGTTCGAGGTGGCGGACGTGTGCGGCAACAAGCTCCTCACGACGATGCGCCTCATCCGCGACGGCGTGCCGTCGCCGCGGACGCGGCTGGCGTTCACTCCGGAATCGGCGCTCACCGCGGTGGAAGAGCTCGGCTATCCCGCGGTGCTGAAGCCCCTCGTGGGCTCGTGGGGACGGCTCATCTCACGCGTCAACGACCGGGATGCCGCGGAATCGATCCTGGAGCACAAGGACGTCCTCGGCACGTACATGCACTCCATCTATTACATCCAGGAGTACGTGCCGAAGCCGGGCCGGGACATTCGCGCCTTCGTGGTGGGCGACGAGACGATCGGCGCGATCTATCGGTACTCGGACCACTGGATCACGAACACCGCGCGAGGCGGGAAGGCCACGAAGTGCGAGGTCACGCCGGAGCTCAACGATCTCTGCGTCCGCGCGGCAAGGGCCGTGGGGGGCGGCGTCGTCGCCATCGACGTGCTCGAGTCGCCGGAAGGGCTGCTCGTGAACGAGGTGAACTACACGATGGAGTTCCGCAACTCGATCGACACGACGGGCGTGAACATCCCCGGCCGCGTTGTCGACTTCGCGCTCGCCCTCGCGAACGGACGGCGATGAAGGTCGGGGTCATCGGCGCCGGTGGCTACGCCGGAGGCGAGCTGCTACGACTGCTGGCCGGGCATCCGAACGTCAGCGACATCGTCGCCGGAAGTGAGTCGCTCGCCGGCAAGCCGGTGACGGCCGCGCACCCCAACCTGCGGAAACGCACCGCGCTCGAGTTCGTGCCGTACGACGCGGTCACCGGGTGCGACGTCGTCTTCCTGTCGCTGCCCAATGGCGCGCACCGGCTCACCGAATTCCGAGGCCGCGGCACGCTCGTCATCGATCTGTCCTCCGATCACCGGCTCAATGACGCCGCCCGGTACCGCGAGTGGTACGACGGCGACCATCCCCACCCGGACCTGCTTGGCGCCGCGGTGTACGGGATCCCGGAGCTGCACCGCGACGACATCCGGACGGCGCGGCTCGTGACCGGCGCGGGATGCAACGCCACGGCGACCATCCTCGCGCTGTTGCCGCTCGTGCGGGCCGGATTCGTCGATCCGTCGCGGCCCGTGGTGGTGGAGTGCAAGGTCGGCTCGAGCGAGGGCGGCCGCGAGCCCGGCGAGGACTCGCACCACCCCGAACGCGCAGGTGTCGTGCGCTCGTTCAAGCCCGTCGGTCACCGCCACACCGCCGAGGTGGAGCAGGAGCTGGGCGTTCGGGTGCAGCTCTCGGTGACGGCGGTCGAGCTCGTCCGCGGCGTGCTCGCGACCGCGCATGTCCCGGTGAAGAGCGGCGTGGACGACAAGGCGTGCTGGCGCGCGTACCGGGAGACGTACGCGAGCGAGCCGTTCGTGCGGATCGTCAAAGAGCGCAGCGGGATCTTCCGGTACCCCGAGCCCCGCCTCCTGGCCGGCTCGAACTTCGCGGACGTCGGCTTCGCGACCGATCCGCGGGGCGAGCGGGTCGTCGCGCTCTGCGCCATCGACAACCTGATGAAGGGCGCTGCGGGCAACGCCGTGCAGGCGATGAATGTCGCGTGTGGCTTCCCCGAGACCGCCGGGCTCGAGTTCCCGGGGCTCCATCCGTGACCCTTCGGGCGGTCATCAAGGCTGGTGGGTCGGCCGGTGTGGATCGCGATAGCGTCGCCGACCTCGTTGCCGATGTCGCGCGTTCCGATGAGATCGTGCTGGTGCACGGGGCGTCCGCGGAGACCGATCGGCTCCAGGCCGCGTTCGGCCACCCCGCCGAGACGATCATCTCGCCGTCGGGCCATCAGAGCCGGCGCACCGACCGCCGCACGCTCGAGCTCTTCGCGATGGCGGCCTTGGGCGTCGAGGGGTTCCTCTACGTCGAGAAGCTGCAGGCGCGCGGCGTCGACGCGGTGGGGCTCTCGGGCCTCTCGGGCCGGCTGCTGATCGCGGAGCGCAAGGCCGTGCGCTCGGTGAAGGAGGGCAAGACCGTCATCCTGCGCGACGACTACACCGGCACCGTCAAGGCGGTGAACGTGCCGCTGCTCCGGCAGTTCATGGGGCCGAGCCGCGTGCCGGTCGTCGCGCCGATCGCGCTCTCCATGGAGAACGAAGCGGTGAACGTGGACGGAGATCGCGTCGCCGCACGGATCGCCGTCGCGATCGAAGCCGACGCCCTCCTCATCCTCACGAACGTCCCCGGCCTGCTCCGCGACGTGCGCGATCCCGGATCGCTCGTCGCCGAGTCGACGTTGGATGAGGCCGAGGGGCTCGCCCAGGGCCGCATGAAGAAGAAGATCCTCGCTGCCCGCGAAGCGATCGAAGGCGGGGTGGGCGAGGTCATCATCCGCAGTGCCGCGGGTGACCCGCGCGTGCGCACCGTCATTCACGGATGAGTGAGGCCAGCCGGACCGAGCTTGCTCGGTCAGGTGGACGAACGAATCCGGCCGCCGGGCCGGTCGGGATGAGCGGGACGATCGCAACCGAGCGTGCCCACACATCCGGCCTCTATCAGAAGCGCGACGTGGCGCTCGTGCGCGGCGAGGGTGCGGTCGTGTGGGATGACGCCGGCCGCGAGTACATCGACTGCGTCGGCGGACAGGGATCGGGCAATCTCGGCCATGGCAATGCGGCGGTCGCCGCGGCCCTGGCGGCGCAGGCCCGCACACTGTCGTACTGCACCGAGCTCTTCTACAACGACCGCCGCGCGGAGCTGTACGACCGGCTCGCGAGGATCCTTCCTCCGGCGCTCGACCGGGTGTTCCTCTGCAACAGCGGCACTGAGGCGGTGGAGGGCGCGCTCAAGTTCGCGCGTCTCGCGACGAAGCGGACCAAGGTCGTCGCGACGATGCGCGGGTT
>JALYKF010000187.1 GCA_030774905.1 Chloroflexota bacterium | reverse complement strand
GCTCAGCGGAGTACATCCTGCCGTCGGTGTTCGACGCGACGGTCGTGCCGGCGATCGCGAAGGCAGTGAGCGCCGCGGCGCGTGCGGACGGCGTGGCCCGGCGCACCGACCGGGACGCTGCCCCGGGGCCGGCTGGCCGGTCGATCGGGTAGCCCTGGCACCGCACGTGCACCCACGGGCATGATGAGCATGGAACCAGAACACGCTGACGACACGCCGCTCCGGCCGGTCGAAGACGCGATGGAGACCCACACCGATGCCGAGTCGGGTGACGTCGTCGTCGACGACGAGATCGACTTCACCGATCAGCCACTCTCGACGGACGCGACCGAGGTCGTCGAGAACAGCGATGGCGATGCGGTCTTCTTCGCCCCGACGGATCCGGTGCTGCGTGTCGGCGCCGATGGCCAGCCTGAGGTGCTCGGCGGGTTCTCACCGACGGCGGATATCCCCGAGCCGGCCCGCTCGTCCGACGGACGGATCGGAGACGAAGCGATCGCCGACGCGGTCCGCGAGGCCCTCGCCCTTGACGCGTCGACCACGGACCTCGTCGTGACGGTGGACGTCGCGGACGGCGTGGTGCGGCTGCGCGGGACCGTCGACGGCATCGAGGATGGTGAGAACGCGGAAGCGGTCGCGAGCGCGGTCACGGGCGTCACCGAAGCGATCGACGAGACGGAGATCGCCGGCTAGCGACCCTTCCACACCGGCGCGCGCTTCTCGAGGAACGCGGTCACACCTTCGCGGAAATCCTCCGACCCGTACGCGAGCTCCACGATGTCCTCGCCCGCGCCGAGACGCGCGCGCTCGGCCTCGAGCACCCGCAGCACCGCGATCTTCGTGGCGCGGATCGTGAGCGGCGCGTTCTTGCTGATGCGGTCCGCGAGCGCGGCCACATGAGCCTCGATGCGCGCGAGCGGCACGACGTCGTTGAAGGCGCCCGCGGCCTGGGCCTCCGTCGCGGTGGCGAGCCGGCCCGTGAACAGAAGCTCCTTGGTGACGGCAGGCCCGACGATCTGCACGAGGCGCGCGAGGTTACGCAGCGAGAGCGTGTTGCCGACCGTGCGCGCGATGGGCACGCCGAAGCGCGCGTTGTCGGCGGCGATCCGAATGTCGCAGGCCAGGGCCAGCGCCGCGCCGCCGCCCGCGGCGACGCCGCGGATCAGCGCGATGGTCGGCTTGGGCAAGGTCTCGACGGCCGCGATGGTGCGCTCCACGTGTTTCTCGTAGCTGAGTGCGTCATCGAGCCCGCGGATCTCGCCGACCGTGCGGATGTCGCTCCCCGAGACGAAGGCCTCGTCCCCTTGGCCCTGCAGGACGACCACGCGGATCGCGTCCTCGGCCGCGAGCTCCTCGCAGATCTCGGCAAGGCGCGTGTACATCTCTTGGGTGAACGCATTGCGGGCCTCCGGCCGGTCGAATGTCACCCACGCGATGGCCTCGCGCTTCTCGAGCCGGACGGTCACAGGGCCTCGATGTCCGCCGCGGGGATGCCGGCCTCCGCCAGCACCTCGCGGGTGTGCTCGCCGAGGAGCGGTGCGGCCCGGCGCATGACCGGTGGCGTGTCCGACAGATGGAGCGGTGAGCCGATCGCCCGAACGGTGCCGAGCACCGGGTGGGGTAGGTCGACGAACAGCCCGCGCTCCGCCAGATGCGGATCGGCGAACACCGTCGCGAGATCGTTGATCCGGCCGCACGGGACGCCCGCGGCCTCGAGGTGCCGCATCCACTCGTCGGTGTCCTGGGTGATCGTCACGGCCTCGATGATGGACGCGAGCTCACTGGCGCGCTTTCGGCGCGCGGTCGCATCGCGCCACGCCGGGTCGGCCTCGAGGCGGCCGAGCCCGGTCACGCGGCAGAACGCCGTCCAGGTCGGCGGGCTCGTCGCCCCGATGGCGATATATCCGTCCGCCGTTTTGAACGCCTGATAGGGCGCGCTCACCCGGTGCGCGGAGCCGAGCGGGCCGGGGACCTCGCCGGTCGTGAGGTAGACGCCCGACTCCCAGATCGCGAGGGAGACACCGCTCTCGAGCAGGGACAGGTCGATGAGCTGTCCGCGGCCGGTTCGGTCGCGCGCGATGAGCGCGGTCACGATCGCGAACGCGCCATACAGGGCCGACGTCAGGTCGACCGCCGGCACCCCGACCTTCACTGGCGCGCGCCCGGGCTCGCCGGTCACGCTCATCAGGCCGCTCTCGGCCTGGAGGATGAGGTCGAGACCGGCCCGGTCGCGGTACGGTCCCGTTCGGCCGAAGCCGGTGATCGAGCAGTAGATGAGGCGCGGGTGATCGGCGACGAGCGCGTCGTACCCGAGGCCGAGCCCATCGAGCGTCCCCGCGCGCAGGTTCTCGATGATCACGTCGGCGGTCGCGACGAGCGTGCGGAACATCCGCGCGCCGGCAACGGACTTCAGATCGAGAGCGACGCTCCGCTTGTTCCGGTCCAGGCGCAGGAACCCGGCGCCATCCGGGCTCCCCGGCGCGAACGGCCCGAGGCCGCGCGAGTAGTCGCCGCCCTCCGGCGCCTCGATCTTGACCACGTCGGCGCCCATGTCCGCGAGCATCGTCCCGGCGTACGGCCCGGCCATGTAGTTCCCGAGCTCGAGGACGCGGATCCCATCAAGCGCGCTGGTAGCCATCGATCACCCGGTCGTAGAAGGCGAGCAGCTGGTCCGTCACGTGGGACCAGTCGAACTCCTGGGCCCGGATGGACCCGTTCGCGCCGAGCCGCCGTCGCAGCTCGGGCTCCGTCACGAGACGCTCGAGCGCGCCGCACAGCGCGTCGACGTCCTTCGGCTCGACGAGCAGGCCCGAAACGTTGCGCTGGATGACCTTCTTGTACCCGTGGATGTCGCTGGCGATCGCGGCCGTGCCGGCGGCCATGGCCTCGAGCAGGACGATGCCGAACGACTCCTGACCGGTCGATGGAGCACAGAAGATGTCCGCGGTCTTGTAGAAGCGGGCCTTATCGGTCTCGCTCACGCGGCCCGCGAAGAGCACGTCGCCGACATGCTCCTGGTGCACGAACGTCCGAAGGTCCCCGAGCTCCGGGCCGCGGCCGCAGATGATGAGCCGAGTGTTCGGGTACTCCTGCTTGAGCTTCGCGTAGGCGCGGATGAGGTACTGGGCTCCCTTGCGCGGCTCGACGCGGCCGACGAACAGGATGTTCGTCTTGCCGTCTCGGTATTCGGGGAACGGCTTCGCGTTCGCGAAGAAATCGACCTCGACGCCGTTCGGGATGATCTCGTAATCACCCGGGAAGTAGCGCGAGATGAAGTGCCGGGCCGCGCTCGAGACCGCGATCCGCCCGTCGAGCTTGTTCATGTAGCGGCGTCCGATCGGCCGGCCGAGCCAGTAGCTGAAGGAGAACCCGCCGAACGCGTGGAAGGTCGCGACCTGCGGGCAGGACTTGCGGTCGAGGATCTGTGCCGAGAGCAGCGGAACGAGCGGCTCGTGGTGGTGGATGATGTCGAAGCGCTCGCGGTCGAGGATCCCCGTCACCAGGTATTCGAGCCGTGCCGAGAGCGTGATCCGCCCGACGCTCCCGTTGTAGGGCACCGCGATGGCCTGGCCGATCTGGATGACGTCCTGCGCCGGAGGGTCGTCGCCCCAGGGGGCGGTGATGATGCGGACCTCGTGCCCGCGCCGCCGGAGGTTCTCGTACGTCTCACGGATGTTGTCGTTCGCACCGCCCGGCCGCGGGTACGCGTACGGACTGACGATGCCGATCTTCACGAGACCATCTTCTTTGTGCGGCGCACGCGGTGACGCGCGCGCTTGACCGGGTCACGCACCATCGACCGCCACTGCTGCGTCGCGACGCCGTCGAGATGCTCGCGCAGCGTCCACGAGCGGCCCTGGGCCCGGGTCGTCTTCGCGAGGATCGCCGCTCGCAGGGCGTCCACGCCATCGCCCGGGAAGTCCGTCCACGCGGTGCCAACGAGCTTCGCATGATGCGCGTCGCTCGAGCCGGTCTCGGCCACGCGCAGCACGTGCTGGTTCAGCTGCCGAGCGCGCTGCCCGCGCACCCGCCCGGCGTAGCTCGGGTTCCGGACCTCGATGCCGTCGATGAACGACGTGCGGTCGCCCCGCGCGGCGAGCGTGCGAAGGGCGCGCTCGCCAACGGAGAACGTGAGGTAGGAGAGGGGATGGGGGACGATCGCGATCCCGCCGGCGCGGTGGATCGCCACGATCGTCTCGGCGAGTGACCGGAACATCGGGATCTCGTCTTCCACGAAGAGCGCGAGCAGATGGCCGGATCGTGTCGTCACTTCGATGCCTGTGACCGCCGTGACCGGGGACTTCCGCTTGGTCGCGAGATCGCGCAGCAGGAACGAGCCCCGGATGTCGTCGTGGTCGGTGAGGGCGATGATGTCGAGGCCGTCGGCCTCGGCGGCATCGAGGATCTGCTCGGGCGAATTCAAGCCGTCGCCGAGATCCGAATGCAGCTGCAGGTCCGCCCTACCCACCGACGCGACCGTACGCCAGTGCCCCTAGCGCCGCCATACCGCCTCGAAGACCGACCATTGCTCCGGCGCGACAGCGATGTGGCGCTCGAGGATCTCGGCCCAGCGGCGTACCCCATCGCGAACATCGGCGACGTGATCATCCGTGCGACGCAGCACGAGTTCGGGCTCGAACATCGCGCGCATCGTGGTGCCATCGCGGTGGGCGAAGCCCGGTACGAGCGCTGCGCCCGCGCGAAGGGCCAGCGCCACATGCGCCGACGGGAGCAGGGCCTCCGCGCCGAAGAACGGCACTCGCTCGCCGACGCCGGTGACCGCTCGATCCACGAGCAGCCCGAGCGCGCCGCCGCGCTTCAGAACGCGATGAATGCCGAGCGCCGAGTCGGTCTGCACCAACGTCAGCCCCATTGCGCGCCGCGCGCGGTTGATCGATCGAGCGAGCTCGCCGGTCTCCTTCTCCACCGGCAGCGTCACGTTGTAGCCGTGTGCGACGAAGATCTGGCCGCACACCGAGATCGGCCCCAGGTGGGCACTCGCGAACACGACCCCATTCCCGCGTTCGTATGCCCGGACCACGTGCTCCCACCCGGACACGCTGACCGTGCGCCGCACCGCCTCATGATCGAGCCGGGCCAGGCGGAAGATCTCGATGTAGTGCCGAGCTTGTTCGATGAACGTCGCGCGCACCAGCCGCTCGCGGTCCGGCTGGCCGGGCGCGACGTGGGCCAGGTTGTCGCGAACGGCAGCGCGCGCGCCGCTCGACAGTCGATACGCGACGGTCCCGGCCACCGTGGCGATGGGATAGTCGACGGCGGCCGGGAGACGGGGGAGCGCGCGTTCGGCCAGGCGCACGGCCGCGCCGGCGATCACGTTGCGGGCGCGACGACCGGCAGCGGCCACATCGGGCGGAAGATGTACCACTGGTCCGGCCAGCGGCTCACGAATCCCTCGAGCCCGTGGGCGATGGACTGCGTCGCGCGCTGGATGTCCTCCGCGGCCTGCTTGGTGCGCGTCACGAAGATCGGCGGGAGCGCGATGCCGGTGAAGGTGTTGTCGTGATGGCGGACGCACGCCGACACGACGATCGGCGCGCCTGAGACCCGCGCGAGGCTGGCGGCGACCGTAGGGAACGAGGTCAACGTCCCGAAGAAGTCCGCATCGACGGTGTCGAACGCCTGAGCCCGGGGACCCAGATCCATCATCAGCCCGACCATCTCATTGCGGCGCAGGGCGTGGAGGACCTTCTTCGCGGCACCATCCGGGCTCAACAGCGTGATGTTCTTGTGCGCGCGGTTGCCCACCAGCAGGTCCATGAGGCGCTGGTTCTCGAGCTCATCCGCGATGACGTTGAGCGGGATCTCGTCCGAGATGCGCGCGCCACCGAGCTCGAAGTTCCCGAAGTGGATGGAGACGAAGATCACGCCCTTGCCCAGAGCGAGCGCGCCCCGGAGGTGCTCCCAGCCTTCGACGGCCACGAGCCGCTCGAAGTCCGCGACCCCGAGCGTCGGGAATCGCATGATCTCGACCACGTACTTCGCGAAGTTGCGGAATGAGCGCCGGGCCACCTGGGCCACCTCGCGGTCCGTCGACGGGCGGCCGAGGACGATCGCGAAGTTCCGCTTGGCGATGCGCCGCTTGGCCGTCCACACCACGTAGCCGACTTCACCCAGCGCGACGGCGAACGCGTACAGCGGCCGGGCCGGAAGCCGCTGGGCGAGGCGTGCCCCGATCCGCCAGCCCCAGTAGCTGAATCCCTGTGCGATCCGTTCGATCAAGATGCCTTTCTTCCCACGAGGGTCTCATTGTCGCGGCCCGCGATGAAGTCCTCTACGCGGACTCGCGCGCGATCGTCGTGGATCTGCTTCGGCGGCGACTTCATGAAGTACGACGCCGGCGCCACGACGGTGCCGCCGAGCCCGCGATCGAGGGCGAGCTTGCAGCAGCGGATGGCGTCGATGACGACGCCGGCGCTGTTGGGCGAGTCCCAGACCTCGAGCTTGACTTCCGCGTTCAGCGGAACGTCGCCGAAGGTCGTGCCTTCCATGCGGATGTAGCACCACTTGCGGTCGAGGAGCCAGGGCACGTAGTCGGACGGGCCGACGTGGACGTCGTTCGGATCCATCTCGTAGTCGAGCATGCTGGTGACCGCGTTCGTCTTGCTGATCTTTTTGGACTCGAGGCGCTCGCGCTCGAGCATGTTGAGGAAGTCGGTGTTTCCGCCGAAGTTCAGCTGGTACGTGCGGTCCAGGCGGACGCCGCGATCCATGAACAGCCGGGTGAGCACGCGGTGGGTGATCGTCGCGCCGACCTGGGACTTGATGTCGTCACCGATGATCGGCAGCTTCCGGTCGGCGAAGCGCTTCTGCCAGTACGGCTCGCGCCCGATGAACACCGGCACGCAGTTGATGAACGCGCACCCGGCGTCGAGGATCTGCTCGACGTACCACTTGGTGGCCTCCTCGCTGCCGACGGGCAGATACGAGACGACGACGTCGACTTTGCGCTCCTTGAGGATCGCGACGATGTCGTCGGTCGGGCCGTCGGCCTTCTTCACCACGGCCGCGAGATACTTGCCGATGCCGTCGTGGGTCATCCCTCGCGACACCTTCACGCCGGTCTTCGGCACGTCGGCGAAGCGATATGTGTTGTTCGGAGCGGCGTAGATGGCGTCGGCCAGGTCCTTCCCGACCTTGTTGCGATCGACGTCGAACGCGGCGACGAACTCGACGTCCCTGAGGTGGTAGCCGCCGAGGTCGACGTGCATGAGTCCGGGGATCTTCTCGCCGGCCTTGGCGTTGCGGTAGTAGTGAACGCCCTGCACGAGCGAGCTCGCGCAGTTGCCGACCCCGATGATCGCCACCCGGATCGGCCGGCGTCGGGTGGTCGGGCGGCCGACCCGCCGGCCCGCCGGCTTGGTCGTCTTGGCCTTCGCGGCGCGCGTGGTCCTCGCGGAAGCGGTTTTGGTGGAAGCAGCCATGGTCAGTGGGT
>JALYKF010000186.1 GCA_030774905.1 Chloroflexota bacterium | reverse complement strand
GCCGAGGCCGGCGCCGGCGTGCGGCATCGCCGCGACGGCGCGGGCGAGCGCGACAGCGTCCGCGAGGGTCGCCGGGTTCATCTTCCAGTTGCCGATGACGAGACGGCCCCGGGTCATGCCTCGGCTTCCTCGACGAGCCGGCGGAGCCGCGACCGAACGACCCACTTGGTGGTGTCGAGCCGTCGCGCGAGATCGTTCAGCGTGGCCGTCGGCGCGCGCAGGCGCGCGCTCGCCGCCTGACGGAGCGGCGCGGGAAGGCGCGCGAGCCGGCCCGCACGCGCGAGGACGCGGATGGCCTCCGTCTGGGTACGCGCGGCGGCGACCGCACGTGCGAGGTTGGCGGACTCTGCGTTCACGAGCGCGTTCGTGCGCCCGCGGACTTCGCGCGACACGCGGCGCGCCTCGAACCGCAGGAGCGTCTCCGTCGCGCCACCGGCGCGGAGGTACGCCGCGATCGTCTCAGCGTCGCGGATCGTGAAGACGAGCTGCCCCCGGCGCGAGCGGATCGACGGAGCGAAGCCCTCGCGACCGAGGATCGATGCGGCGCGTCGCACCTCGCCGCGCGGGGGTCGAAGCTCGAGCAGGTATCCGGACGGGCCCGCGGACACCGACCCGCCGGCGAGCACGAGGCCGCGCAGGTACGTGCGCCGGCAGCACGCGCGCCGGAACAGCGAGCCCGGGTCCGCTTCCTCGGTGCGACGCGCGAGCCGCCGGGCCGGAACGCCCAGGTGGCCGGCGCGCGGCAGGAGCTCCGCGAGCACGCGCGCGTCGCATGCCTTCAGCGGCAGCCGCGCGAGCTCAGCCTTCACCTCATCCGAGAGGGGCGAGCGTTCCCGCGCGCCCACGCCCCGGGTCACGTCCGCACGTCCGGCTTGTCGCGGTCGCGCTGCTCGACCACGACGTCACCCTTCCAGGACGCGCGCAGCCGGCGGGCGACCTCGTCCGCGATCGCGACCGAGCGGTGCCGGCCACCCGTGCAGCCGAACGCGATGCCCAGCCGCGCCTTCTTCTCCTCTTCATACCGCGGCAGGGCGAACTCGAGCAGCGGCATGAGGTGGTCGAGGAACGATCGCGTCGCGTTGTGTCCGAGCACGAACTCGCGGACCGGCTCGTCGCTGCCGGACAGCGGACGGAGCCGATCGATGTAGAACGGGTTCTCCATGAAGCGCACGTCGAACACCAGGTCGGCGCTCGGTGGCAGCCCGAACTTGTAGCCGAAGCTCATGACCTGGACCAGCATCCCGGCGGTCCCCTCGCCATACAGGGAGTGCAGGGTGTCGCGCAGGTCCTTGACCGAGAGGTGCGTCGTGTCGATGACCTTGTCTGCGCGGGAGCGGAGATCCACCAGGAGTCGGCGCTCCTCCTCGATGGACGGCTGCACGCCACCGGTCCGCTCGAGCGGGTGGCGGTGGCGCGTCTCGCTGTACCGGCGCAGGAGGACCTCGTCGGACGCATCGAAGAACAGGACGTGCGGCCGGGTGCCGGCGCGGTCGAGGCGATCGAGCTGCGCCGCCGCGTCCGCGAACAGCGCACCGCTCCGCGCATCCACGACCATGGCGACGCGCGGGTGGCCACCCTTGCGCGCGACGTCGAGCGCCGACGCCATCAAAGCCGGGGGCAGGTTGTCGAGGATGTAGTAGCCGAGGTCTTCGAAGACCTTCGCGGCTTGCGACTTCCCGGCGCCGGACAATCCGGTGACCACCGCGAAGTCGGGGCGCGCGGTCACGACCTAATGCGGGATGATCCGCGCGGCCACGAAGCCGACGAGCCCGATGACGATGGCGCCGATGATCGCGGCGATGATGTTGTCCACCTGGAAGCCCAGGGCCGGGATCAGCGAGACGAGGATCAGCATCAGGCCGCCGATGACGAGCTGGAACAGGCCGAGGGTCAAGCAGGTGATCGGCATCGAGACCATCGAGATGATCGGGCGGACGAACGCATTCACGATCCCGAGCACGAGCGCAGTGAGCGCGAGCGAGATCCACTTGTCGGCGTCACCGTAGCCGTACGCCGTGTGTCCATACGAGATGCCGGGGATCAGCAGTGCCGCGACCGCGATGGCGATCGCATTGATGACGACCCGTCCGATCAGACCCATCGCGTGGATAGTAAGCACCCGGGCTTGCCTCGCTATCTGGCGACGGCGCCAGCTAGTACTGGTTGAGGCTGCCGCGGATGCGGATGTGCCGGTCGGCGCGGCGGTAGGCCCAGAGCCCGACCGGATACGTGATGACCGTGCCGACGATGAGCACCAGGTACTCCAAGGCCGGATCGAAGAGGGGCCGGGTTCCGAGGGCCTGCTGCCGCAGGATGTCCATCGCGTAGGTCGTCGGCAGGGCGAACGCGATGGGCTGGAGGACGCCCGGCAGCAGGGTGACCGGGAACGCGACGCCGGACGCGGTCGCGAAGAGGAAGTTCGTCGTGTCGATGAAGAAGTTCGCCTCCTTGATGACCAGCACGAGCGCCGCGAGCAGGTACGCGATCCCGACCATCGCGAGGACCGCCAGGACCAGCGCCGGGGCCGCGTACACGATCTCGAGCCGGAAACGAAGGCCGAAGAAGATGATGCCGATCGCGAAGATGACGATCTGCCCGAACAGGAACGAGAACAGCCCTCCGAGCGCGCGGCCGATAACGAGCGTCTCCCGCGACGTCGGCGTGAGCCAGGTCGGCTCGAGGGTGCCGGCCTCCATCTCGTTCCGGAAGCTCATGCCCATGGCCCAGAACGCCGTTGCCACGAGCCCGCTCATCACACCGCCCAGGAAGATGAAGCCCGTAAGGTCGGCGGTCCCGATGGTCTTCTCGAGGCCCACCACGCGCCCGCCCACCGCGAATGCCGCGCCGAACAGGAGCGCCGGCAGCACTCCCTGATAGAGCGGCGTGAAGATCTGCGACGCCACCACGAAGCGATAGCGCGACACGTTGCGGAGGTCCTTGCGCGCGACGGCGAACGCGGCGCGGATCTCGTCCATCAGTACCGCCCGAGCATCCCGCTGCGGCGGGCGCCGGCCTCGAGCCAGCGGAACACGAATACCGCGAGCACTCCAAAGACCAGTGCGAGCGCGAGCAGAATGCCGGCCAGTGGAGCGAGCTCGCCGAAGGTGGCTCCGCGCAGCAGCGCTGACCGCATCCCATCGACGATGTACGTCGGCGGCATGACCGCGGCCGTCGCCTGCGCCCAGGCCGGGAGCATGACGATGGGGAACGTGATCCCACACAGCAGCGAGAGCGACCCCCGAACGAACTGCACCGCCGGCCCGATCTCGCCGAACCGAAGGACGCCGGCCCCGAACAGGGAGCCCATCGCGTACATCGCGGGCACACCGACGAGCGTGATGGCGAGCGCGTAGAGCGCGCCGCCGATCGGGAGCACGATCCCGAACAGCACCCACACGCCGATGGCGGTCACCACCATGTTCATGAAGACCCACACCACGTTCGTGAGCGGCGGTCCGAACAGCGGCACCATCCGCGACGCTGGAGTGAGGAAGACTGCCTCGAGGGACCCGCGGAGCTGCTCCTGCCGCAGCGCGGTGCCCGGCCCCCACAGCAGCGAGCTCAGCCACATGTACATCGCGTACCCGACGAAGACGAACACGGTGATGCCGGTCGTCCCGGCGCGCTCCGCAAACGCCTGCAGCGCCTGCGGGTCGCCGCCACCGGAGTACGCCTGACCCATGAGGACCCAGACCGCCGGGAGCATCACGGGCCAGAAGATCATCCCGACGAACGACGTCGGGTAGCGGCGGATCGTGCGGAGCTCCTTCAGGCCGGCGGCCCGGAGCGCGCGCAGGTCGCCGACGAGGTAGGCGGTGTTCACTCGCGGAGGGCCCGGCCGGTGAGCGAGATGAACACGTCTTCGAGCGACACCGGCACGACCTCGACGTGCTGGATGGTCGCGCCCTCGCTGCGTGCGGCGTCGAAGGCCGCCGGTACGAAGTCGCGGGCCGACGCGCAGTGGGCCGTCACCCTGAGCGTCCCGTTATGACGCTCGCTGCGAGCGATGACGGCGCTGGCGCCGAGCCGCGCGAGCATCGGCGCGTCCTCGCCGGTCACGCCGATCTCGAGGCTCACCACCTCCTCGGCGCGAATCCGCCGCTTGAGGGCCGCCGGCGTGTCGAGTGCCACGATCTCGCCGTGATCGATGATGGCGATGCGATCGCAGAGCTGGTCGGCCTCCTCCATGTAGTGCGTCGTCAGGAGGACCGTGCGGCCCTGCCGCTTCAGCTCGCGGACCCGATCGCGCAGGTCACGCGCCGCCTGCGGGTCGAGGCCGACGGTCGGCTCGTCGAGGATCACGAGCGGCGGATCCGGCAGGAGCGCCCGCGCGAGCGCGAGCCGCTGCCGCATCCCCGTCGAATACCGCTCCACGTAATCGTCCGCGCGGTCCGCCAGCTTCACGGCGACGAGCGCCGCATCGATCCGGGCCTTCGTCTCCTTCGGCGGCACGTGATAGAGCGCCGCGAAGTACTCCAAGTTCTCGCGCGCGGTGAGCTTCCAGTAGAGGCTCCGCTCGCCCGAGAGCATCGCGCCGAGATTGGCGCGGATCTCGCGCGGATGGGTCCGCACGTCGATGCCGAGCACTCTGGCCTCGCCGCTCGTCGGCTCGAGGAGCGTCGCGAGCATCCGCAACGTGGTGGTCTTCCCTGCTCCATTCGGCCCGAGGACCCCGAAGATCTCGCCGCGCTCCACGCGGAGGTCGATGCCGTTCACGGCGACGAATGTCTCGCGCGTGTCGGGCTCGCGGCGGAGGCGCTGCCAGATGGTCCGGCGGCCCTTCTCGAATACCTTGGTGAGGCCGGTGACCTCGACCGCGGGGGCGAGCCCTGTCACTCCTGGACAGTCTGCCGACTTCGTCGGCAAACACGCTCAAGGCTGATCGATCGAGCGTCTCGCGGCGATGCCGCTCGCCGCTCGTTCACTCCACGACGATCATCACCCGGTCGTCGCCGTCCGAGATGTCGACGATCGGACCGGAGTGCGAGATGTGCCGGAGCACGTCATCCAGGTCGATGCCGAACTTCGCGAGCTGCTCGCGCACGAGGCCGCTCGCGGCGATCTTCGTCTTGCCCATCCTCGCGATCCCGAGCGGGATCGCGATGTTCACCTTGGACTTGCCGCTGGAGGTCACCATGATCCGGAGCGTCCGCCGGCCGAGGCCCGGCGGGATCGGGGCGTCGGGCGGGAACAACGGGCGGTCCGCCGTGCCGTGGCCGCCGGCGGGGCCGGCCGATCGCTCCTTCTCGTCCACGTCGCCGATGGCCTTGAGGAGCCGGTACGCC
>JALYKF010000185.1 GCA_030774905.1 Chloroflexota bacterium | reverse complement strand
GCGCCGCCGTCGATCTTGAACGTGCCGTCGCTGAAGATGTCGATCTCGAACCGTCCGAAACGCATGCTGCGAGTATGGGGTGATGGACATCCGGACGTACCGCGACGGTGACGGTGATCGGCTCCGTACGTTCTGGCTCACCTGCGGCATCAAGATCCGGCCCGGCGACGACGATGCCGGACTCGCGCGTTTCGCCGAACGCAATCCGAATCTCATGCTGCTCGCTGAAGAGAACGGCCACCTCGTCGGCTCTGCGCTCGCGGGCTGGGACGGCCGGCGCGGGTGGCTGTATCACGTGGCCGTGCACCGCGACGAGCGCCGCCGCGGCATC
The DNA here is from genome assembly GCA_030774905.1 of Chloroflexota bacterium. Next base: position 2,888 of record JALYKF010000185.1, on the reverse strand, counting down.
GGCCGCGCCATCGTGGCCGAGATCGAGCGGCGGCTGCATGACCTTGGGTGCCCGAAGCTCAACCTGATCGTCTGGGACGACAACACCTGGGCAATGCAGTTCTGGGAGGCACTCGGCTACCGGCGCGAGAAGACCGTCGAGTATGCGAAAGAGCTCTAGTGCGACAGGTCGCCGGGTCGGGGCTGCTCCTGATCGCTGCGGCGCTCGTCTTCCTGCCGCTGGCGCCTGAGAGCGCATCCAGCCCGTTCGGGTGCCTGTTCGGACGTGACCTGGTGGTGCGTCACGACCAGGGCGGCAACGTCCGGTACGACAACAGTCGCGGTCCTGACTGCAGCGCCACCGATCTCGCCGCCAGCCGAACGGGCCTCCTGATCCTGACCGCTGGTCCAGGGGTCTGGCTGCTCGCGCGCGGACGAGAGCGGAGGATGCGGACAGCTCCACCCGCATAATTCCGCAATGGCGAAGGACAGGATGTCGTTCATCGGCGGCGGCCAAATGGCCGAGTCCATGATCCGCGCCGTCCTCGACAAGCACCTCGTCCGTCCGACCCGGGTCACCGTCACGGGACCGCGGCGCGAACGGCGCGCCGAGCTGGCAAAGAAATTTGGCATTACGGCCATCTCTTCGAACGCGGAAGCGGCGAAGCAGGCCGACGTCGTCGTGCTGTCCGTGAAGCCGCAGGTGCTCCCGACGGTAATGAAGGAATTGAGCGGGAAGCTGAGCGAGGATCAGCTCGTCATCTCGATCGTCGCGGGCGCGAACATGCGCGTGCTCGAGACCGGCCTCGGGCACAAGACGATCGTCCGCGCGATGCCGAATACACCAGCGCAGGTCGGTATGGGAGTCACCGCGTGGTACCCATCGGCCGCCGTCACCGCTGAACAGCGCGAGCGCACGAGGAGCATCGTCGCGGCGCTCGGCGAGGAGCTCATGATGGAGGACGAGTCCTACATCGACATGGCCACGGCACTGTCAGCGACGGGGCCGACCTACGTCTTTCTGCTCATGGAGGCGCTCGTCGACGCTGGTGTGCATCTGGGCTTCTCGCGCCGGGTGGCCGAAGAGCTCGTGCTGCGCACGGTCGAAGGCTCCGCGCTGTTCGCGCGCAAGAGTGGCCGGCATCTCGCGGAGCTCCGAAACATGGTCACCTCGCCCGGAGGTACGAGCGCCGCGGCGATCTACCAGCTGGAGAAGGGCTCGTTGCGGACGGTCCTCTCGAAGGCGGTGTACGCGGCGTACCAGCGCGCAGTGGAGCTCGGCGCCGATGCGGAACGGAAGGTGGGTCAGGACGAGTGAGGAACCCGATCGCGATCGGTCTCGCGCTGATCGTCGGAGCGCTGCTCGCGTTCTACGACCTGCGAACCGACGACACCGGCATCGAGGTCGGCCTGCTGCTGATCGCGTCGGTCACGCTCGCGGCGCTCGCGCCGAAGCGGTGGTGGCTCATCGCACTGTGCGTCGGCCTGCCGATCCCGATCGTCGAGATCGCGGTCGCCCACGCGACGATTCTTCCCGGGGGCATCGCCGCGCTCGCAGTCGCGATCGTCGGGGCGCTCGTTGGCTTCGCGATCGCGCGCGCGTCGAGGTCGGACGCCGCGGTCTAGTTCGCCTGCGGGTTGGTCTGGACGACCTCGAACAATTCGCCGCTGCGCTGGATGCGTGCGTGCGCGTCGACCGTCCGCAGCCACGCCGATCCACCGGCGGCAAGGGCCTCGAGCGTCTTCGCTTCGGCGAGGTTCGGCCAGAGCAGCGTCGTGTGCTCGTGGGGAGCGCCCTGCGCGAGGAAGCGTTCGAGGTCCGTTCGCTCCGCGAGGATGACCGCGCGTCCGGACGTGGTGCCATCCGATGCCCAGTTCACCTGCCGTGACTGCCAAGGGTCGAGCCAGGCGGGTGCGGCTCCATCGCAGCCAACGACGCCGATGAGCGGCGTCGGCCCGAAATCCCAGAGCCACGCGGCCGTTTCAGCAACGATCTCCGGGTCCGCAAGCGGCTTCCACTCGCTGTCTGCGGCGGGGAGCTCGAGCACGAATCGGTCGTACGCGACCTGACTGACCTGCATCACGACACTGGAATACGCCCGACCGACCGCGCGTGACAGTCCCCTTGCCTGGGTGCTTTGGCTAGTACGGCCGTACTAGCCGCTTCGACGTAGCCGCGGGTCCAGCGCGTCGCGAAGCGCGTCGCCCAGGAAGTTGAACGTGAACACGGCGATGAAGATCGCGATCCCGGGGCCGGCGCTCATCCACCACTTCATGTTCGCGAGGTACCGCTGCGAGTAATTGATGTCCTGGCCCCACGACGGATACGGCGGCTGTGGGCCAAGCCCGAGGAACGAGAGCGCAGCCTCGGCGAGGATCGCGAACGCGGTCGCGAGCGTCGCCTGCACGACGAGCGGGTTCGCGATGTTCGGGAAGATGTGCCGCAGCACGATACGGAGCGGCGGCACGCCGACGGTCCGAGCGGCGACGATGTACTCACGCGACCGCACCGCGAGCACCTGGCCGCGGGTGAGGCGCGCGTATCCCGGCACCGCGACGACGCCGATCGCGATCATCGCGTTCTGGATCTGCGGGCCGAGCGCGGCGGTGATGGCGATCGCAAGGACGAGCGCCGGGAACGCGAGGAGCGCGTCGATGACGCGCATCGCGAGGAGATCGAACGTCCCACCGAGATACCCGGCAAGGAGCCCGATCGTCACACCAACCAGGAATCCGATGGTCACGGAGATGAGTCCCACCGAGAGCGAGACGCGCGAGCCCCACAGCACGCGGGAGAAGACGTCCCGCCCGAGGTCGTCGGTGCCCAACAGGTGGTTGAGGCTGGGCGGCTCGAGCGCGTCGGTGACGACCACCTTGATCGGGTCGTACGGCGAGATGAGCGGTGCGAAC
>JALYKF010000184.1 GCA_030774905.1 Chloroflexota bacterium | reverse complement strand
CGACAAGCGCGTGACCAACGTGGTCGACATGATCCACGAGCTCCGCGCCGGCGCCTCGGACCGGCAGCACGTCGTCCTCACCGTGCCCGTCGGTCCCGTGCGGCTGAATGCGGACCCGGACCGCCTGCGCCAGGCCCTCGATGCGATGTTCCGCGAGGTCAGCGCGACCGCCGACTCCGTCAGCGTCGATTGCCGCACCGAGAAGGGCTCGGTCGCGATCTCCATCGGCAGCGCCACCATGAGCGTCCCGTCCGGTGCGGCGACCGCGGTCCGCGGCGATGACCCGGCGATCGGCGCGCGCACCCAGCTGGCTCGCGTCCTGGTCGCCGCGCACGGCGGCACGCTCTTCGGCTCGCGCGAGGCGATGGGCCGGGGCCAGCGTCTCATCGCCCGCCTGCCCCTTTAACTACCCACAAACGCATCACGGTCGGTTGGCCGGCACCTGTGGACATCCGCCTCAGAGATAACCTGTCGCCAGTGCGCCGCCATATCCCTTCCTGGGCGACCCAGTTCGCCGTCGGCCTGGCCCTCGTGCTCATCGCGATCGGCCTGTTCGCCGCGCTCCTCGGAGCCGCCGTGCACGGGCCGACGGCGTTCCTCGACGAGCTCGGAAAGAACGTCGCCCGGCTCGCGCCGCAGCCCCAGCCGGATATCCGTGACGACGCGCAGCTCCGGGCGCTCATCAAGGCGATGCCCGACGGCACGCTCACCGTCGGCTCGGTCGTCGAAGAGAAGGACGAGGTCGTGTTCACGATCACCACACCGCGTGCCGCCGTGAAGGCCGCGGTGAAGCCGGGCGATCGCCTCCGCCTCGCGAAGGATGGGAGCGTCGAGATCGTCCCGACGGGGCTCCCGGGGGTGCTCGACCAGCTGCAACGCAGCATCGAAGACCTGAAGAAGAAGTTCTTCGGTCCGTAGAAGCGGACAACAAGAGACCGCCCCATCTTTGGGGGCGGTCAGATGTCCAGAATGAAGAGTGGGCTTAGCTGGCGCGCTTGAGGGTCGCCTGCTGGGAACGGACCGCGACAGCCTGCCGCGCGACGAGCTCGCCCCGCCACGCCTTGCGGCGCTCCAGGGCCGCGTCGTACCCGTTCCCGTATGAACGGACCGCGAGGAACCCGACCACGATGATCCCGAGGGCCACGCCGAGCATCATGCCGAGGGCGAAAATGAGCATTCCCGTCTGCCTTTCCGCGCACCCGGCGCGGTCCGTTTTCCTAATGACCGAATTGCATACGACGTGCCACCATTGGATAGCTTGATGGACGTTCTACCCGCCCTAGAGGCTCGCGACGTCCGGAAACACTTCGGTTCCGTAACGGCGCTCGATGGACTGTCGCTCGCAATACGCACAGGCGAGATCTACGGGCTGCTCGGGCCGAACGGCTCCGGCAAGACCACCTTCATCCGGGCGCTGGCCGGACTGGTCCGTCCGGACGGCGGCGAGATCTCCGTCTTTGGCGCGACGCCCCGCGCGGCCGTCGCCAGTGGGGCCGTCGGATACATGACCCAGGCCGCCGCGCTGTACGGGGACCTCACCGTCGAAGACAACCTGGCGTTCTTCGGCGCGCTCGCCGGTGTCGCCGACCGGGAGGCCCGCGTGGAGGAGGCTCTGCGGCACGTCGACCTGCTCGACCGGCGGCGGTCCATCGTCGGCGCGCTGTCGGGCGGCATGCGGACCCGGGTGTCGCTCGCCGCGACGTTGCTCCACAAACCACGCCTCCTGCTCCTGGACGAGCCCACCGTTGGCGTGGACCCAGCCCTGCGCCGCGAGTTCTGGGATCATTTCCGGTCGCTCGCGGCGACCGGGGTGACGATCCTCGTCTCGAGCCACGTCATGGACGAGGCGTCGCGGTGTGACCGTCTCGGCCTGATCCGCGCCGGCCGGGTCCTCGCCGAAGGCAGCGCGCAGGAGCTCGTCGCGCGCGCCGGGACCAACGACCTCGAGAGCGCCTTCCTCGCCCTGTCGGCCGCGCCCCCGTGAGCCTCAGGCGGGCCGGCGCGGTCGCGCGCCGCATCGTCCTGCAGTTCCGGCACGACCGGCGGTCCCTCGGGCTGCTGTTCGTCGCGCCGATCGTCGTGCTCACGCTCGTCGGCGCCCTGTGGGGCACGTCGACGACGAGCGCGGTGCGCGTCGTGTCGGC
>JALYKF010000183.1 GCA_030774905.1 Chloroflexota bacterium | reverse complement strand
GGTTCGTGCTCGAGACGACCGACGGCGAGTACCGCTGCCGGGTGCCCGTCTTCGCGTTCGGCATCTCGCAGCCGTGGAAGCCCGACATCCCCGGAATGGACGCCGTCCCGCACTACGCCGACACGCGTGCGCCCGACACCTACGCCGGGAAGCGGATCCTCATCATCGGCAAGGAGGTCTCGGCCTTCGAGCTGGCGAACGGGTTCCTGCCCTGGGCGAAGCAGATCATCCTCGCGTCGCCCCGGCCGGTCACCCTGTCGGTCGTGTCCAGATCGCTCGTCGGCGTGCGCGCGCGGTACGTGCAGCCGTACGAGGACCACGTCCTTGGGGGCGGCGTAGTGCTGGTGAACGCGTCGATCGACGCAGTCGACCGCACGGCGAACGGCTTCCGCGTGCGCACCTCGCGAAGCGACGGTGGTGGTCCGCTCGTCTTCGAGGTCGACGACGTCATCGCGACGACCGGGTTCACGCCGCCGCTCGGCGACCTGCCCGAGCTCGGCGTCCCGGTCACCGGGCGCGAGCGCATCCCGTCGCAGACGCCGCTGTTCGAGAGCATCGGGGTACCCAACCTGTACTTCGCCGGGACCGCCACACGCGGGGCGGCGGGCCTCAAGAAGCACGGGCTGCCGAGCAGCTCCGGCGCCGTTCACGGCCACCGCTACAACGCGCGGATCCTCGCGCGCCACATCGCCCAGAAGTACTTCGCCATCGATCCGGCCCGCCCGCAGCTCAAGCCGGACGAGGTCCTCTCCTATCTATTGCGGGAGGTCACCCGGGCGCCGGAGCTCTGGCACCAGAAGTCGTATCTCTCGCGGACGATCCTCGTCGATCCAGCGCGCGGGATCATCGACGACGGGATCCTTCCGCTCCAGCTCTTCGTCGACAGCGACGGGCCTGACGGCGTTGCCGTCGCCGTCGAAGCGAACCCCGCCGGCGATCTCTACCCGGCGATCTACGTCCGGAAGGGCAACGCGATCAGCGAGCACCTGCTGCCATCGAACCCGCTGTTGGATTTCGAGACCGGCGATCACCGCAAGCAGCTCGCGGACGCGCTGGCGCCGCTCGGCCTCTAGGCCGCCGCGCGCTCCGCTGCGTCACCCTGCGGCGCCGGACGATTCACGATGCCGACGGCGTTGACCGCGGCTCCGATGCCGAGGAGCAGGGCGGAGATGAACATCGCGAGATGGAACGCGTCCGTCGACGCCTCACGCTGCGCCTGCACGGTGCTCGAGCCGGGCACGACGTTCAGCGGCGCGTACGTCTTGCGGACTTCTGGATCGTTCGGGTCGAGCTGCGGCGCGCGATCGTGCAGCCCGGCATAGAAGCTCGTGGTGATGGCGATGAAGATGACGGCGCCGGCGAGCTGCGGCCCGACGCGTGAGATCGCGTTGTTGATCGCCGACGCCACGCCGGAGTTCCTGGCCGGCACGCTGGTCATGAGCGCGGTCGTGAGCGGGGCGACCATCATCGAGACGCCGAGCCCGAAGACCAACGTCGCCGGCAGGAAGTCGACGAACCAGCTCGCCGGCGGCACGTACGTGCCGGGGTCGCCGAACGTGAACAGCCACGGGCTCGTCGTCGGCGGGACGCGCAGATACCAGAGCGTGCCGAGGCACATGAGCGCGGGCCCGACGGCCATGAAGATCCGGGGACCGTACCTGCCGGAGAGCGCGCCGAACCGGGAGCTGAAGAACACGAGGAACAGGCCCGTCGGGATGAATCCGAGACCCGCCGCCGCCGCGGTGAAGCCGATCGTGCCCTGGATGAACAGCGTCGTGAAGTACCCGAGCACGTACAGCGCGCCGTAGATCAGGAACGTTGAGATGTTCGTGATCGTGAAGTTGCGGGACCGGAACAGCTCCGGCGGGATCAGCGGATCGGCGCGGCGGGTCATGAGGAACGGGAGCGCGATCGTGGCCAGCGCCCCGACGGCGAGCATCGCGAAGCCGGCCGGGTCCTTCCACTCGCGCTGCTGGCCGTAGATCGCACCGAACGACAGTCCGCCCACCGCGAGCGCGACGACGAACGCCGCGAGCCAGTCGAACCGGCTCGTGGCTCCTTCGGCCCGACTTTCCTTCACGAACGTGACCGTCGCCCACAGTGCGACGATGAGCAGCGGCACGTTGATGAGGAATGCTGCGCGCCACGAGATGGAGTCGACGAGGATCCCGCCAACGAACGGCCCGAGGATCGTCGTGCCGGCCGAAGCCGCGGCCCACAGCCCGAAGGCGCGACCCTGGGCCTCGCCGCTGAACGTGACGGTGATGAGCGCGAGCGAGCCGGGGACCAGCAGCGCGCCGGCGACACCTTGGAGGATCCGGAACAGCACGAGCAGCTCGAGGTTCGGCGCGAGCCCGCAGAGCAGGCTGGTGATGAGGAAGCCTGCAAGGCCGATGACGAACATCCGCTTGCGGCCGTAGAAGTCATTCAGCGCTCCCGCAAGGATGAGGAGCGCGGACACGGTGAGGAGATAGCCGTTGTAGACGTACGACTGCCCCTCCAATACGCCGAACAGGGTGCTCGGCAGCTCGCGCCCGATCTTCGGCAACGCGACGTTCACCACCGTCGAATCGAGGAACACGATCCCCGATCCAAGGATCGCCGCGATGAGCGTCCACCGCTGGCTTCGGGTCATGACGGCGCGCACCACTGCAGCTCGTGCGCGGACGCGCCCGGGTACGTCAGCTCGCCCGCCTCGATCGCGACCTCGAGCCGGTTCGCCGGCGGCGCGAGCGGGCAGACCCATTGCGGGTCGTAGTGGCAGCTCGGGTGATACGCGAAGTTGAAGTCGAGACGCAGCGCCGCACCGTCACCGCCGAGATCTGCACCCTTCGCCGTGTCCAGCAGGTAGCGGCCACCACCGTACGTCGTGCGGCCGGACGTCAGGTCGCGGAACGGCACGAACACGCCGCCACCGTACGCCTCGAGCCAGAACACCTCGAGCGATCCGACGGGCAGGTCCACCGCGCCGAAGCGGACGAACGGGATGACATCGCCGGTGCTGGTCCCCACGTCGTAGCGCTCATGCGGCAGCGGACGGACCGCGGCGCTGAACGCGAAGGCCGGGTCGTATTCCCTGTACGCCAGTCCCGTGAACTTCGCGCGCTCGTGCGCCTGCAGCGCGGACTGCGGGTGCGTGCCGAAGAGCGCGTCGCGCCCGGTGCGCCAGTGCCTGTGCGCGGCGATCGGGTCGTCGGGCAGCAGAGCGCGGACCTCCGCGTAGAGCGTGTTCACCCGGCGGCGGTAGTCGAGGAGCTCGACGTACGCCTGGTCGGTCATCGCAGCTTCAGCGCCGCGGCGCCGAACAGACCGCTCAGGACGCGCGCGGTCGTCGGGAAGGCGTGGATGGTCTGCGCGAGCGTGTCGATCGGCGTGCCGAGCTTGATCGCGAGGACCGCGGCGTGGATCGCTTCGCCCGCCCCCTCGCCGGCGATGAATGCGCCGACCAGCACCTTGCGTGTGCGATCCACGACGATCGCGAGGTGGCCGCCGTCGGCCTCGACGATGTACCCCTTCGTGCTTTTGGCGAACCCCGTGGTCTCCTCGAACGCGTCGATGCCCCGCTCCTTGGCCTGCTCGAGGCGCAGCCCGACGGCGGCCGTCTCGGGATCCGTGTACACGACCCGGGGCGTCGCACTGAAGTCGACCCGCACGTCGTCGCCGAGCGCGATCCGCGCGGCCATCTCTCCTTCGTAGTGACCGAGGTGCGTGGAGAGCTCGTGACCGATCGGGTCGCCGATGGCGTACACGTGATCGGCGACGCGCAGCCGGTCATCCACCGTGATCGTGTCGCTGCCGTCGTACGTCACCCCGATCGTGTCGAGCCCCAGAGCGCCGAGGGCCTTCGCGGACGTCCGGCCCACCGAGAGCTGGATGATCTCGCCCGAGACGGTCGTGCCGTCGGAGAGCTCCACCACGTGCTCCGCGCCAGCCCCGGCCTTGGGCCGCACGCGCGCCGCCCGAGCCGTGTCGCGCACGTCGACCCCGCCCCGGCGCAACACGTCGGAGAGGAACGCCGAGCTCTTGGGATGGTCCGTCGGATTCATCCGGCCGACGATCGCCGTCCGAACGCCGTACCGCGCGAGGTACTGCCCGATCTCGATGCCCGACGGACCGGCACCGAGGATGACGATGCTCTTCGGCAGCTCCCGCAGACTCGTCGCCTCGACGTTCGTCCAGTAGCCCGCGGCTTCGAGCCCCTCGAGCGGCGGGACCTTGCCCACGGAGCCGACGGCGATGATCACGTCCTTCGCGGCGAGCTCGTGCGTGACGTTCTCGTGGGTGACGATGACCTTGCCGGGGCCCGCGAGCTTCCCGGTCCCGCGGAAGACGGCCGCACCGGCCTTCTCGAGCGCGTGCACGTGGCTGCCGTCGTTCGGGTGGTCGGTCTTGATCCGGTTGATCATGTAGTCGCGGCGGTCGGAGGCCTTCTGCCACGAGTAGTCGCCGCCATCGGCCTTGACCTCCGCGGCGTGCAGGAGGGTCTTCGACGGCATGCACGCCCAGTACGGGCACGAGCCGCCGAAGAGGTCGCGGTCCACGATCGCGACCGTCGCCCCTCGGGACCGCGCGTAGTGCGTGGCCGCTTCGCCGGCGGCGCCGGCGCCGATCACGACGAAGTCGTAGACCGTGTCGGTCACAGCGCGCGGTACCAGAGCTCGGCGCCGCGCTTCGCCACGAACACGTCGAGCCGGGCGCCGCTCCAGACGCAGCTCACCGCATCGCCTGACGGCGCATCCGCGACGACCTCCCAGTCCACCCAGCGGGTCCCGTCCCACCACCGATGGCGAAGCCGCCCGTCGATGCCGAACGCGAGCACGTCGATCCGGTCGGCATCGCGTGCCGCCGCGGCGGGCTGGCCGGTGAACCCGGCCCCGAGCGACTCCCAGTCATGCCACCGTGATCCGTCCCAGTACCGGTCGCGCAGCTCTCCGTCGTCGTGGATGGCGAACAGCTCGCACTCTCCGCCCTCACCCCACGACGCGACGGCCGGGCTCGAGCCGAGCCTGCCGCCGAGCGAGATCCAGCCGCCTATTTGATGAGGCCCTGCTTCTTGAGCCACTCCTTCGCGACGTCCTTCGGGTCCTTCTTGTCCACCGATACGAGCTTGTTCATGCCGTTGAGCTCGTCCTGCGTGAGCTTGGCGCTGATGCTGTTCAGGACCTTCCGGATGGTCCCGTCGTCCTTCGCGAGCAGGTCGTCGCGCACGACCGGCGCGATGTTGTCCGAGAGCTGCAGGTGCTTGTCGTCCTCGAGGAGCACGAAGCTCTTCGCGACGATCGTCGGGTCGCTCGTGAAGAGGAGCCCGACATCGATCTGCTTGCCGTCGAGCGCCGCGACTGTCAGCGGACCTCCAGCGTCGAGCGGCTTGAAGTCCTTGAACGTGATGTTGTACGTGGACTTGAGGCCCTGCTGGCAGAACGGGCGCGAGGGACACTCGGCCGGTCCGCCGAGGATCAGCTGCGCGCCGACGGCGGCCAGGTCGCTCAGCTTCTTGAGGTTGAACTTCGCCGCGGTGTCCTTGGTGACCACGAACCCGTTCTGGTCGGTGGCCGCGGCCGCGTCGAGGACCGTGAGCTTCTTCGTCGAGAGCACGGTCTGGAGGGTCTTCGCCGTCTCCTTGGGGTCGGTCGAGGCCTTCGCGTTCTTGTCGAGGAACACGAGGAGCGTGGCGAGGTACTCGGCGTCGATGTCGATCTGCCCCGACTCGAGGGCCGGCTGCACGATCTCGCGGTTACCGAGGTTGAGCTTGCGCTCGACGGTGTAGCCGCTGTTCTCGAGCGCCTGGGCGTACACCTCGGCGAGGATGCCCTGCTCGTAGAAGTTCGTTGAGCCGATCTTGATGGTGGGCTTGGCTGCCGCCCCGCCGGTGCTGGCTCCGCCGCAGGCGCTCGCGACGAACACAGCGACCAAGAGGGCGATCGCGACGCGGAAAGATGCGCGCATGAGGGACTCCTTCCGGGCCGCAGCGCTGAGTCTCTCGGCCCACCTGGACAGTACCCCGCCTTTGGCAGGGCATGGTTAGAACGCGGCCGCCTCCGCACGTAATCCCGGAGAGGTCGCTCGGCGCTCGAATGTGCCAAATGCCACTTCCACGGCGATGGCCAAGACCGCGACAAGCAGCGCACCGGCGAACAAGCGGTCGAACTCCCGTAGCGCGAGCCCGTCGACGATGTACCGGCCGAGGCCCCCACCGGCCACCAGCGCGCCGAGCGTCGCGGTCGCCACGACGTTCACCGCCGCGGTCCGCATCCCGGCGAGCACGAGCGGCAGGGCGAGCGGGATCTCGATGCGGCGCAGGATCCCGGTCTCCCCCATTCCCATCCCGCGAGCCGACTCGATCACGTCGCGGTCGACCGCCCGCGTGCCGGCATACGCGTTGGTCAGCATGGGCGGGATCGCGAGCGGGATGAGCGAGAACAGGGTCGGCCAGAACCCGAGGCCCAGGCCGAGCGCGAAGGCGAGCGGGAGCGAGAACGCGAGGAGTGCCAGCGACGGCAACGCCCGGCCGATGTTCGCCACGCTCACCGCGATGAACCCGAAGCGGCCGGTGTGTCCGAGGTACATGCCGATCGGCAGCGCGACCGCGGCGCCGAGCAGCAGCGCGAGCGCCGAGAGCTCGAGGTGCTCGAGCACGCGAATCTGTACGGCGTCGCTGCCCCGGTAGTGCGCCGCGTCCGTGAACCAGCGCAGCGTCTCGAA
>JALYKF010000182.1 GCA_030774905.1 Chloroflexota bacterium | reverse complement strand
TCGTCGTGCTGCTCTTCGTCGCCGCGATCTTCCTGATGTTCCGGGCCGGAGACATCGTGCGGCCGTTCCTGTGGGCCGCGATCCTCGGCTACATCCTGTTGCCGGTGGTGCGCGCGATGGAGCGCCGCGTCACGAACCATCGCGGATTCGCGGCGGGGATCGTGTTCGTCGCGCTCTTGCTCGTGATCGCGGGCGGGGTCCGCTTCCTCGCGCCGCTGGCCGTCGAGCAGGCCCAGACCTTCCAGCGGTCGCTACCAACTTTGATTGCAAACGCCCAGAACACGCTCGCGGAGACGCTCGATCAGCTCGGCGCCGAGGACCTCGTGCCGATCGTCTTCGGTCCGATCGCCACGGCGCCGATCGAAGTGAGCCGGAGCGTGGCCAACCTGGCGGTCCCGTTCATCGTCGGGTTCTCGCACTTTTTGCTCGAATTCCTGGTCTTTCTCATCGGCACGTTCTTCTTCCTCCGCGACTGGCCGCGGCTCATCAACTGGGTGAAGGCCCAGCTCCCGTCGGCCTCTCGCCACGAGCTCCTGCCGCTCGGCGAGCAGGTGAGCATCCTGCTCAGCCGGTACGTTCGCGGCCAGCTCCTCCTCGTCGTCATCATGTCCGCCGCGACCACAATTGGTCTCACGTTCTTTGGCGTGCCGTTCAGCCTGCTCCTCGGTCTGGTCACTGGCGTCCTCGAGGTGATCCCGATCATCGGCCCGATCACCGCGGGCGCGATCGCGTGTCTCGTTGCCCTCGGCAACCCGAACCCGTTCGGCATGTCACAGCTCGCGTATGTCGGCGCGATCGCGATCATGTACACGGTCCTGCGGCACGCCGAGGACTACTTCGTGATCCCGCTCGTGATCGGCCGCATCGTGCGGCTGCACCCGGCGCTCGTCATCTTCTCCCTGCTGTCGGGCGGTGCGGTCTTCGGGCTCATCGGCGTCGTCCTCGCGGTGCCGGTGGCCGCGACGTTGCGCCTCGTCCTCATTTACGTGAGCGCGAAGCTGCGCGACGCGGATCCGTTCCCGCGCCTCGAGGAGGAGCTGGCCGAGGAGGGGGCGCGTCCCGCCGTCGATCCGGCTCCAGTCCGAACGCTCGATCCGCGGCCGCGCTCGTAGGAGCCGCGCGAGCGGCGCGGGCCTCGCCGTGACGGAGGGCCTGTGCGCATCGCGCTCGCGATAGCCATCCCGCTCGCCGCGGCCCTGCTCCAGAGCGCAGTCGTCCCATTCATCTCCGTCGGCGGCGCCCGGCCGAACCTGCCGTTCCTCGTCGCCGGATCCTGGTCGCTGGCCGCCGGCGCGGGCGAGGGCGTGTGGTGGGCGTTCATCGGCGGGCTCGCGGCGGATCTGCTCTCGGGTGGCCCACTCGGCGCGTTCGCGGTGGCGGCACTCCCGCCGGTCGCGCTCATCGGCCTCGGGGAGCGCCCCGCGCCGCGTCCGATCCCGGTACTGCTGGGCGCATCGTTCGTGACCGCGGCTGCGTTCGTATCTGGAGTGCTCTACGTGATCGCGCTCTCCATCTCGGGGACGGCGGTGCCAGAGGTCGGCGCTCTCGCCATCCAGATCGGCGGCGGGGCCGTCTTCACTGGCGCGCTCTCGATCGCTACCTATCCGATCGCGCGTTGGATCGCTCGCCACACCGAGAAACAGGCATCCTTCTGAGGTGAAGACCCCAGCCAAGCCCCGTGCGTTCGTGCGGCCCTACCGGTTCATCGCGGTCGGTGTGCTCACCGCGTTCCTGATCTCGGTCCTCACGGTCCGGCTCTGGGACCTGCAAGTCGTCCAGGGCGCCCACTACCGGAGCCTCGCGGAGGAGAACCGCCTGCTGCGTCTGCCGGTGCCCGCGGACCGCGGCGTCATCGTCGACCGCAGCGGCAAGATCCTGGTGCGGAACATCCCCGGATTCGCCGTGAGCGTCGTCCCGGTGGACCTGCCGAAAGCCCGCGAGGCCGAGGTCGTGCTGCGGATCGCGCAGCTCGTCGGTCGCGACGGCGCCGAAGCGATGAAGGTCGTCGCCGATCAGCGGGCGCGCAACCCGTACGAGCCGGTGAAGATCTCGACGAAGCCGGTCTCGCGCGACGTGGCACTCCTTCTCACCGAGCGCGCGGACGCATACCCGGGCATGCGGATCGACGCGGAGTCGATCCGTCAGTACGTCGAAGGGCCGCTCTACTCGCCGATCATCGGATACACGGGTCCCGTCACCGAGGACGAGGTCACACAGCTTCGCGACCAGGGGTACCTCCCGACGGACCAGATCGGACGGACCGGTCTCGAGTGGGAGTACGAGCAGTACCTGCGCGGCACGTACGGCTGGCGCGAGATCGAGCGCGACGCGTCGCAGCGCGAGATCAAGACGCTCGCCCAGACGCCGCCGCAACCAGGCGGCAACGTGGTGCTGACGATCGACGACCGGCTGCAGCACATCCTCGCGACCGAGCTTGAGGCGGGTGTCGCGGCCGACAAGTTCACGCAGGGCGTCGCCGTCGCGATGAACCCGCAGAACGGCGAGGTCCTCGCGATGGTCTCGACGCCGGCGTACGACAACAACATGTTCGTGCGCGGCATCACCCAGGCCGAGCTCGACAAGCTCAACAACGATGACCGCCACCCGCTGGTGAACAAGGCGGTGGGGGAGATCTACCCACCCGGCTCCACGTTCAAGATGGTGACCGGGCTCTCTGCGCTCACCGCGGGCACCGCGACGCGCAACACGATCGTGAACGTGTCGTCGAACGTGATCACGGTGTCGGGCTTCCGGTTCTACGACTGGCGGGCCCACGGCACGCTCGACTTCGTCAACGGGTTCGCGCACTCGAGCGACATCTACTTCTACTCGCTTGCGGGCGGCTCCGGCATGAGCAGCGTGCAGGGCGTCGGACCCGAGGCGATCGCCAAGTACGGCCGGATGCTCGGCTTCGGCGCACCGACCGGTATCGACCTCCCGGGCGAGGCCGCGGGGATCATGCCCGACCCCGAGTGGAAGCAGCGCACGTTCGACGAGCCGTGGACGATCGGCAACACGTATCACGAGGCGATCGGCCAGGGCTACGTGGCGGTCACGCCGCTCCAGCTGCTCAACGCGTACGCATCGGTGGCGAACGGCGGCACCGTCTTCGCGCCGCACCTCTTGAAGGAGGTCGATGACGCCCAGGGCAACCCGACGTTCGTGAAGACGCCGCAGGTCGTTCGCAAGCTCGAGATGAAGCCCGACGACCTCCGGCTCATCCGCGAGGCCGCGCGCCGGGTCGTCACGATCGGACATGCGTACATGCCCGGCCTCAAGCTCCCGATCGCCGGAAAGACCGGCACCGCCGAGTTCGGCTCCTCCACCGGAAAGGACAGCGCCGGCCGCAACCTGCTCGGCTTCCACAACTGGTTCGTGTCGTTCATGCCCAAGCAGGACAACACCGACCCGACGGCCGAGATCGCGATGGTCATCTTCACCTTCAACTCGAGCAAGAGCGTGTGCGACTCGTGCATCAACCCCGCGGTCACGATGACCCAGAAGGTGTACGAGAGCTACTTCGGCAAGGACCCCGCGAACAAGGCGGCTACGGCGCCGTGAGCGTCGGCTCGCTGCACCTGTCCCGGGCGGCGTCGCCGTTGCACGACAAGCCGACCTTCCGGCGGCTCGACCTCGTCGACCCGTACCTGCTCGTCGCGACGCTGCTGCTCATGGCCTACGGGCTCGTCATCACGTACTCGACCTCGTTCGAGGACGCCGCCGCCGGCGACCCGATGCAGTTCCTGCTCCGCGGCGCGATCTTCACCGCGCTCGGGATCGCGATGATGGTCGCGGTCGCGTACTTCGACTACGCGTGGTTCGGGACGTTCGCGCCGCTCCTGTACCTGCTGACCCTCGGGCTGCTCGTCCTCGTGCTCGTCATCGGCCACAACATCCTGGGCGGGCAGCGCTGGATCACGATCGCCGGGCAGAAGTTCCAGGTGAGCGAGTTCGCGAAGGTCCTGATGATCGTCGTGCTCGCCAAGTACTTCGCGGACCGTCACCTGCGGATGGGCTCGCCGCTCGTCCTGGGCGGCGCGCTGATCCTCCTCGGACCGGCCTTCCCCCTCGTCTATCGCCAGCCGGATCTCGGCACGAGCCTCGTGTTCGTTGGGATCTTCTTCGGGATGGCGTACCTGGCGGGCGCGCGGCCGTGGCAGCTCGCGTCGCTCGTCGCGGTCGGGATCGCCGCGTTCCCGCTCATCTGGGGATTCCTGCAGGGGTACCAGCGGTCCCGGCTCACGGCGTTCCTCGACCCGTACGCCGACCCGCAGGGCGCCGGATGGAACATCATCCAGTCGCTCATCGCCATCGGCTCCGGCCAGGCGACGGGGAAGGGCCTCACCGCCGGCACGCAATCCCCGCTCGGCTACCTGCCGATCGCCGAATCGGACTTCGTGTTCGCCGGACTGGCGGAGGACCTCGGGTTCCTTGGCGCGGTCATCCTGTTCGCGCTCTACGTGCTCCTGCTGGTCGCCACATTGCGCATCGGGTTCCGCTCGCGCGACCCGTTCGGCACGTTCATCGCGGCCGGCGTGTTCTCGATGCTCGCGTTCCAGTTGGTGGTGAACGTCGGGATGGCGATGAGCCTCATGCCCGTCACCGGCATCCCTCTGCCGTTCATCTCGCACGGTGGGTCGTCGCTGCTCTCGGTCTGCATGGCCCTCGGGATGCTGCAATCGATATCGATGCGTCGAGATGCGAGCCGCCTCCGCAACTAGTCCGGCAACCCTTCCAGCTCCCTTGCGTCGGCCGGAAGCGCGAAGTACTCGCTTGTCGGATCGAACAGCGGATCCAGCGCCGCGATGCGCGCCCGCACGTCGTCACGCGCGCGGCGCACTGCTACCTGCTCCGCGGCGTCGAGGCGGTGCAGGTGCTCCTCGTCCTTCTCCGACACGGACCCCGCTGCGTCGATCATCACATCGAGGTAGAGGTCGAGGTATTCGATGAGGTCACCGGCGATCGTGCTCGCGCGGACGAGGTCGATGTAGAAGCGCTTCGCATCGTCGGGACCGTGGCAGCTGATCACGAATGGCCGGCCGGGGTGGAAGAGGTTGATGCCGCCGCTTCCGGACGGGGTCACCCAGCCGCCGACTGGATTCCACCAATGCGTGCCCCCGGGGAGATACACGCGGGCGACTCCCTGCACGTCGGGCAGGCGATACCCTCGATACCGCTGCCAGACCGAGCCGTCAGGGATGCGCTTTTGGACGCGGACGACCGGGTACATCGCCCTATACTTACGCCTTCAACGGCTGCGAACGGGAGCAGTAACCGCGTGACCATCGCGAAGCGAGCCGGCGGCTGGTGCGAGCCGGTGCGATGGGGCGGCGAACTCGCCCGGGAGCCGCGATCGTGAAGCCCCTCTACAGAGCGGGCGCTAGCGATCGCCGGGGTCACGACCCGTTATCACCGTGCTCGAGCGGAGACTCGGGGCTGTGGCGCAGTGGTAGCGCATCACACTGGCAGTGTGGGGGTCAGGGGTTCGAATCCCCTCAGCTCCACCGCACACGGACGAGAGTCTCAACTGAGGTGGTACCGCGGAATGGCCTTCCGTCCTCTCACTAGGACGGGGGCCGTTTGATGTTCCGGACGGAGGTGCCGCGGTGACCAGCGAGACGACCGAGACGAACAAGACGGAGCGCTACACGCCTTCGGCCATCGAACCGAAGTGGCAGGCGCACTGGGCCTCGACGGGCCTCTACGAGACGCCCGATCAGAGCGACAAGCCGAACTACTACTTCGTGACGATGTTCCCGTACCCCTCGGGGGACATGCACATCGGTCACTGGTACGCGATGGCGCCGTCGGACTGCGAGGCCCGGTTCATCCGCATGCGCGGGCACAACGTGCTGTTCCCGATGGGCTTCGACGCGTTCGGCATCAACGCCGAGAACGCCGCCATCGATCGCGGCATCCACCCCGCCGAGTGGACCGACAAGAACATGGCCCATTGGCGCGAGCAGTTCCGCGCACTCGGCGCGTCGATCGACTGGCGCCGCGAGGTCGTCACCTGCTACCCCGAGTACTACCGCTGGAACCAGTGGATGTTCCTGAAGCTCCTCGAGAAGGGGCTCGCATATCGCGCAACGGCGCCGGTGAACTGGTGCCCGCGCGACGAGACGGTCCTCGCGAACGAGCAGGTCATCAACGGCCTGTGCGAGCGCTGCGATACGCCGGTCGTCAAGAAGGACCTGACCCAGTGGTTCTACAAGATCACCGCGTACGCCGACGAGCTCTTGGATTTCGACGGGCTCGATTGGCCGGAGCGCGTACGCGTGATGCAGCAGAACTGGATCGGGCGGTCGGAGGGCGCGGAGATCCAGTTCCCCGTCGAGGGGCATCGCGATCTCGCGGTGCGGTTCTTCAGCACGCGGCCGGACACCATCTATGGCGCCACGTTCATGGTGCTGGCGCCCGAGCACCCGCTCGTGTCCGTCATCACGACGCCCGCGCAGAAGGCGGCCGTCGAGAGGTACGTGGCGAAGGCCCGGACCGAGTCGGAGATCGATCGCACGAGCGCCGACCGGCCGAAGACGGGCGTGGACACCGGCGCGTTCGCGACGAACGTGTTCTCGGGTCAGCGCATCCCGATCTGGATCGCGGACTACGTGCTCGCGTCGTACGGCACGGGCGCGATCATGGCGGTCCCGGCGCACGACGAGCGCGACTTCGCGTTCGCCAAGCAGTACGGCCTCCCGATCAAAGAGGTCATCTCGCCCGATGGCGACGAGCATGCTGCGCTCGAGGCGGCGTACACGGGTCCCGGGCGGATGGTGCGCAGCGGGCCGTACACGGGCACGCCGAGCGACGTGGGCAAGCGCACGATCGCGTCGGAGGTCAAGAAGACCGGCATCGGGACGCCCGCGGTGACCTACCGGCTGCGCGACTGGCTCATCTCGCGCCAGCGGTACTGGGGCACGCCGATCCCGGTCGTGTACTGCGGCACGGACGGCATCGTGCCCGTGCCCGAGGACCAGCTGCCGGTCGTGCTGCCCCGTGACGTCCAGTTCACGGGCCGCGGCGGCTCGCCGCTCGCGAAGGTCGACG
Organism: Chloroflexota bacterium; assembly: GCA_030774905.1. The sequence continues at coordinate 740 of JALYKF010000182.1, read as the reverse complement.
CGTTCGTGAACACCACCTGTCCGAAGTGCGGCGGGCCGGCCAAGCGCGAGACCGACACGATGGACCAATTCGTCGATTCGTCGTGGTACGTGTACCGCTATCCCGATCCGAAGTACGACCGCGCGTTCATGAACATCGACGTCGCGAAGAAATGGCTGCCGGTGCGTCGGTATACCGGTGGCATCGAGCACGCGATCCTGCACCTCCTGTACGCGCGCTTCATGTGCAAGGCCCTGCGTGACCTCGGGTACCTGTGGTTCGACGAGCCGTTCCTGCACCTGCGCAACCAGGGGAACATCGTCTTCAAGAACCGCAAGATGTCGAAGTCGCGCGGGAACGTCGTCGCGCCGGACGAGTACGTCGCGCGCTACGGCGCCGATACCCTGCGCTTGTTCATGATGTTCATGGGACCGTGGACCGAGGGCAACGACTGGGACGCCTCGGGGATCGAGGGAACGTGGCGGTTCCTGAATCGGGTGTGGGGCCTCGGCCTGACCGAGCGCGCTCGCGAGGGCGTCCGCGCGTCCGAGCTCGACCGGATGGTGCAGCGCACGATCAAGAAGGTCACGGCGGACCTCGAGGCGTATCACTTCAATACCGCGATCGTGGCGATGATGGAGCTGTCGACGGCCACGTTCCATGCGAGCGGGTCGAGCCGTGACGATGCGACCGACACGCTCGTGCTCCTGCTCGCTCCGTTCGCGCCGCACATCGCCGAAGAGCTCTGGCAGCGCCGCGGC
>JALYKF010000181.1 GCA_030774905.1 Chloroflexota bacterium | reverse complement strand
CGGCGGCGTACGTCGGTCATGCGGTGAGCACGGCGAGCGCGCCGGGCCGGATCTTGATGGCCACGTCCGCCGCGTGGATGACCTCGCCGTCGATCTCGATGGCCACGCGCCGGTCGAGCGCGATGTCCACGGTGCGGGCGCGGATCGCCTGGATGGTCGTGCCGTTGTGATGGGTGCCGCGATACAGGCGCGCGAGCGCGCCGAGCGTCGCGAGCTTGCCGATGCCCGTGGCGACCGTCAGGTCGAGCCAGCCGTCGTCAAGCACCGAGCGCGGCGCCGGCTGCATGCCGCCGCCGAAGTACCGGCCGTTGGACGCGACGACGATGAGGTGTCGCCCTTCGCGCGATTCACCGTCGATCGTGATCCGCATCGGCAGCGGCCGGTACAGCGCGATCGCCCCAAGGGAGCCGGCGAAGTAGCCGAGCGTCGACCCGACGAAGCGGGAGCTCCCCTTCACACCCTCCGCGACCACGCCGTCGATACCCACCCCGGCGGCGTTCACGAACACCCGGCCGTTCAGCTCCCCGACGTCGATCACGCGCCGGCGGGCCGCGGCGAGGAACGCCGGAACATCGCGGAGGCGCTTCGGGTACCCGAGGCTTCGCGCGAGGTCGTTGCCGGTGCCGAGCGGGTACAGGCCCAGTGCGGTCGTCGTCCCGACGAGGCCGTTCGCGATCTCGTTCGCCGTCCCATCGCCGCCCGCGGCGATGACGATCGCGTAGCCATCGTCCGAGGCCTCCGCGGCGAGCCGCGCGGCCTCGGCCGGCCCCGGCGTGACGAGAACCTCGATGCGCATGCCCGCATCGCGAAAGGTCTTCGCGAGCGTCGTCGCGAGCTTGCGACCCTTGCCGTGTCCGGCCTCCGGATTGAGGATCGCGATCGCGCTCGCGGCCGCGGCGACGCTCACGTGAGCGCGGCTTTGATCGCCTGCTGCTCCTCGTCCGAGAGCGAATGCGTGGAGTGCCCGTTCACGACCTGCTTCGCGAAGATCCGGGTCTCCGCGCGCCCGTGCAGGCTCGAGAGAACGACCCCGGTCCCGCCCTGATCGAGCAGCGCGATGGCGAATGACTGATCGCCGCCGCTGTCCTGGAAGGGATTGAACCGGACGATGCCCACTTTCTGGAGCGCGAGCCGGCTCGAGGCTTCGAGCTCCTGCTCGAGCGCGTTCAATCCGTCGACGCGCGTGAGCAGCTGCTCGATGCGCTTGGCCTGTCCGTCGAGGATCTCGTCGAGACCCGCGGTCCCGTTGTCGCTGAGGATCCGCCGCAGGCGGCTGCGCGTTCGCGCCTCAGAGCGCTGGACCGCCGCGAGCCACCCGGCGAGCGCGACCACCGCGATCCCGAGCACGATGACCGCGGCCGACAGCGCGGATGGATCGAGCGTCATGCCGACCTACGGTAGTGCGTTCCCGTATCCTTGGCCTCTCATGCCGAAGCGACAGCGACGGACCTCGCGCGAGCGCCGGGCCACCTCGGGTGCCCAGCGTCCGGCTGTGCACGACCGCCCGGTCAACGCGACCACCACGACGGTCCGGCGCGGCTCGCAGCGCGCGGGATCATCGGTCCGGCCGGGCGTCCCGCGGGCGGCGGGCGAGCCGTCGGCGGTGCTCGAGCGCGAAGCCGAGCGCGAGCGTGCGTTCGTCACGAAGGATTTCCGGCGGATCGGGGTCGTCGTCGCGGTGATGGTCGTCCTGCTCATCGTGAGCGACCTCGCGGTGAACGCGCTCCTGCCCTAGGCCCCCCGTCGACATCTGCCGGTACGGAGGCAGCGTCCTAGACTGACAACCGCCGCGCGACGGACCCGTGGCTCAGCGGTTAGAGCACTCGGTTCACATCCGAGGGGTCGCTGGTTCGAATCCAGCCGGGTCCACCACTTGAATGAGGCTCGCCGGGGCCGGCGTAGCCGGGCCCGGCGTACGCGCTGATGCGGTGCGCTCCCCTCTACGCGACGGTCTTCGGCCGTCTTAGGCGGCGGTCCTCTTCGCCTTTCTCTTCGCTTTCGTCGGAGCCTTCACTGCTTTGAGCAATGTCGGGCGGCGCTTCTCTGCGGCGCCGCAGACGGTTTCCATGATGAGCCGCGTGACCACGTAAGGGTCGCAGTTCGCGTTCGGCCGGCGGTCTTCGATGTAGCCCTTCTTGTCGCGGGCCACCTGCCAGGGGATCCGCACGGACGCGCCGCGGTCCGACACGCCGTAGCTGAACTCCTTGTACGACGCGGTCTCGTGCAGCCCGGTGAGGCGCTCTTCGATCGCGTACCCGTAGTTCTGGATGTGCAGGTCATGACGCGTCGAGAGCGCCTCCGCGGCGGCCACGCAGGCCTCGTAGTTGGAGCGCATGAGCTTCGTTGAGAAGTTGGTATGCGCTCCGGCGCCGTTCCAGTCGCCGCGCACCGGCTTCGGGTAGAGCGTCGCGCTTATCCCGAAGTCCTCGGCCACGCGGTACAGGAGCCACCGTGCGATCCAGAGCTGGTCCCCGATGTCCGGCGCGGTGATCGGCCCGATCTGGAACTCCCATTGGCCGGGCATGACCTCGCCGTTGATGCCGGCGATCTTCA
>JALYKF010000180.1 GCA_030774905.1 Chloroflexota bacterium | reverse complement strand
GGCGAGTCTCGCGGCTCCGTACCACACGCATACGAGGGAGTATGAGTATTCGATCGTCCTTGAGGGGGACGTTGGCTTTGCGTTGGACGACAAGGTCGTCGTCGCCCACCCAGGTGACACGATCTTCAAACCGAAGAATGTTCGTCACGCGTTTTGGAACGCGGGTGATGGGCCTGCCCGGATCTTGGAGATCATCACTCCGGCTGGCTTTGAGAATTACTTTGCCGACATCAGCGAGGTCTTTGCCAAGCCTGCCCCCCTGGACGTTGCAGCGCTCGGCTCAATTGCTGCGCGATACGGGCTGGCAATGGAGCGGGATACGATTCCGGAGCTGATCGCGAAGCACGGCCTCCAGCCATGAGACACTCACCGCCTATGTCTAGATGCGATGGCTGCCAGCGTTACACCGCGGTCGCGCCGTCTAGAGCCTGATCGCCGGGCGGTTGTACGCTCACCCGCGGTGGGAGCGTTCGACAAGAGCGATCCGGCGGTGCGCGCCATCTACGAGAAGCTGCTTGTGCGCGTCCGGCGGATCGGGCCGGTCGTGGCGGAAGAGAACAAGACCTCGATCCACCTGAAGAGCCGCGCCGCGTTCGCCGGGGTGCACCCGCTCAAGAGCAGGCTCGACCTGGACATCGTGTCGGACGCGCCGATCGCCGATCCGCGGGTGAAGAAGAGGGATCGCGTCTCGGCCTCGCGGTATCACAACACCGTTCCGATCAGCACGCCGCATGAGGTGGACGAGCAGCTCCTCGAGTGGCTGACCTCGGCGTACGAGCTGGTGTCCTAGGCGGGCCGCGCTCCCGCCATAAAGACGAGCTCCATCGCCCGGCGCGCGGCAGCCTGATCGCCGCGCTGCACCCTGGGCAGTAGCGTCATCGCCTCGTCCCGGACGCGCTGGAGCTGGCCACCGGCCGTGTGTTGGCGCTCGGCCCAGACCACCGTCGCGATGAGGTCGATCAAGGCCCGGCTCGCGGACTCCCGATCGACCAGGGGATGAGCGACAACGCGCATCCTGTGACGTGTCGCAGTGCGCATGCCCGGCGGCCGCGTGGTGGGCTCACCGTTGGCAACTCGTCACACTGGACGGGCGCCCGCTGAGCCATGCCCGCCGAGCGGGGCCCCGCTCGTCGGCACGTCACATGCACGTATCACTTCCCCGATGGCCACCGATTCCTCGACCTTCCGGCTCACGCCGCCGCGTCCGCCGAGCGCACATCCGGCGGTCGACCAGCACGCCGTCCAGTTCTACGAGAAGGACGACTTCCTGCCGACCGAGACCTACGTCGAGCTCGACCCTGACGACCGGCTGCGCGCCGTCGCAGAGCTGCAGCAGCGCGTCATCGCCCTCGAAGCGGCCCTCGCTGCCCGCACCTCCGCCTAGCCCCAGCCGCTAGGCTCGCTCCAATGCCACAGCTCGAGCCGCGTGCTCGCGCGCCACGGTTCTCCCTCTCTGATCAGGACGGGAACGTCGTCTCCAGCGACACCCTCGCCGGAAAGCCCGCGGTTGTGTACTTCTACCCGAAGGACGACACAGCGGGCTGCACCACCGAGGCCTGCCAGTTCAACGACAACCTGCAGGCGTTCCAGGCCGCTGGCGTGCCGGTCGTCGGCATCTCGCCCGACGCGGCCGACTCGCACGTGCAGTTCCGGAACAAGTACGGCCTGCGGTTCCCGCTGCTGTCGGATCCCGGCCACCAGACGATGGCCGCGTATGGCGCGTGGGGCGATCGTGCCGGCAGGGGCGAGGGCGTGATCCGCTCGACCGTCCTGCTCGGGGCGGACGGGACGGTGCAGCGCGCCTGGTACGGCGTGAAGGCCGACGGCCACGCGACCGAGGTCCTGCAAGCCCTCAAGCCCTAGTCCCGCATCCCCCGGAAGGGCAACGACCGCGCGTCGGACCGCGCGTCGGACCGCGCGTGCCCTCATACCAACGAGGTATCGAGTCTCCCCCTGAACGCCGATGGCTCGAGCTGCGGCCGCGCAGATAGTTCCTTTTGCACGAACCGCCCGCGATACAACCCGGCGAGGCGGCGATGAAAGGAACAGCAGATGCGCAAGTCGACCACACTCCTCGCGGGCATGGCGCTCTCCGCGCTCGTGCTGATCGGTCTCACCGTCACGTCGGGCACGTCCAGTGCGAGCTTCACCGCCACGACCACCAACCCGGGCAACGCCTTCGGGTCGGCCACACTCACGATGTCGAACGACAAGAGCGCGGCGGCGTCGCTCGTCAACCTGTCGAACATGGTCCCCGGTGACACGGCGAACCGGACGGTCGTCATCTCGAACACCGGCACCGTCGGCTTCACCTACTCGGCGGCCGTCTCCGCCACGGCGAACACGCTCCTCTGGAGCGACGCGACGAACGGCGTCCAGGTCACGGTCAAGCGCAGCGCGACGACCCTCTACACCGGAGCGCTCAGGAACCTCGCTCTTGGAGCCTCGCCAACGGTCGCCGCTGGCGGCACGGACACCCTGACCTTCGACTTCTCGCTCCCGACGGCTGCGGGCAACACGTTCCAGAACCTGACCCAGGACTTCACGATCACGTACACCTCGACCCAGCTCGCGGGTGCCGCCCGCTAGCCCTCCCTCCACGGCCTCCGCTGGCGGGCGGCGCTCCCCGGTACTTCCGGGGGGCGCCCCCGTATTTTTGGGGCCCCGAGTAGCGTTCAGCCCGGCGGGCCGTTGGATATCGCGGGTGTACCAGGATCGGAGCGACCGGCGGGCCCTCGACCGCGCCCTGCTGCGGGTGCGCCTGGCCGCGGTCGCCCTCGGAGCGACGCTCCTCATCCTGAGCCCCCGGTCCGACCAGACGGCTGCCGGCGCGGTGCTCCTCGCGTACGGCGCCATCGTGCTCATCCAGCGGTCGAGGGCCGTCCGCGTGCTCGCCATGGATACGGTCGGCGTGGCGGCGGACATCCTGTTTGCCGCAGGGCTCTCCCTCCTCATGCCGCTGTCGGCGGGGACCTGGGCGCTCTACGCCTTCGCCATCGGGACCGCGGCCCTGGGCTTCGGTGCCATCGGCGCCGCGGCGGCCACCGCCGCGTCGATCGTGGCGTACGACCTGGTCATCGCGACCCGCGCGGAAGAGCTTCGCCCCGCGGATCTGTGGCCGGTCCAGATCCTCCTGGGTATCGGGCTCCTGGTCGCGGAGCTCCTCTGGTCCGCGGTCCGCGGCGCCGAGAGCGAGCGCCGGCTGCGGACGTTCGCGCTGGCGCAGCGGGACCTCATCGCCGCGGAGGACGAGGCGGCGCTCCTCGATCGGCTGACCGATCACGCCGTCCGTAGCTTCGGCGCGCTATCCGCATCGATCGAGGTCGGCCAGGCCAATGCGATCGAGATCCGTCACGAGCGCGGCCAGCGCGGCAAGGCGGCGGCTCCGCTTATGACGTCGTGGCTGCTCGACGACCGGCCGATGACGCGGCTGCGTTGCACGTTCGCCGATGCGGCCGCGGCGGAGGCGATCGGCGCCACCATCAGCGATCTCGCCACCGACTGCGCCCCGCTGCTCGTCGCGATCCGCGATCGGTCGCGGCTGGAGCGCCGGAGCGCCACCCTCGGCGTCGTGCTCGACGGCGTACGGATGCTCGAACGGGATCTCGTCCCCAGCGCGGTCCTCGCGGAGGCGGTCAAAGTGGCGACGGCCATTGCCGGACCGTCGGCCCTGGTCCGTCCCGCGGATGGCCTCGTCGTCACCGGCGATCTTTCGCGGGACGAGGCGCTCGCGCTGCTGCGCGACATCCACCCGCCGGCGCTCGTGCGCGACGAGTCCAGTGTGCCTATCGGCATCGTCGTATCCGCCGGCCCGGGCCTGGCACTCGTTTCCGCCCGGGCTGCACGTGAGCCGAGCGCCGACGACCTGCACGCGCTGACGGTGCTGGGGGAGATCGCCGCCAGGGCCGCCGAGCGGATGACGGAGCGCGAGAATCTCGTTGATCGCGCGGAGTCTCTCGGCCGGCAGGTCGCCGAGCTCGACCAGCAGCTTCGAGCGAAGGACGACGCCGTCGCTTCAGCGGTGCACGAGCTGCGCACGCCGCTCACGTCCGTCCAGGCGTACGCGCAGCTCACGTCGCGCAACCTGGTGGCGGTGCAGCAGCAGGTGAAACAGCTGGACCGGTTGATCGCGGATCTGCTGCGATCCCCGGCCGCATCAACGATGGAGCTGCAGCTCGCCGAGGTCGACCTGCTTCACGAAGCGAAGCAGGCCGGACGTCGCACCGTGCTCGTCTCCGCCCGGCACGTGAACGTCAACGCGAACGGCCGCGGTCCGTTCGTCGTGAGCGCCGATCGCAGCCGGGTCGAACAGGTCATCGAGAACCTGCTCAGCAACGCCATCAAGTTCTCGCCTTCGGACGCCGAGATCGAGGTGGAGCTGGACCGCATCGAGGAGCAAGTCGTCCTCTCCGTGAGCGACGCCGGTCCGGGGATCCCCGCTGGCGATCTGCAGCGGATCTTCGAGCGCTATTACCGTGGCGCGGGACATCGTGACGACGTGGTGGGCAACGGCATCGGGCTGGCCGTGGCCCGTGAGATCGTGCTCGCGCATGGCGGGCGCATCTGGGCCACAAGCGCAGGCTCGGGGAAGGGAAGCACCTTCTTCGTGGCGCTCCCTATCGCGCAGCCCGCACCCGCCGAGCCACTAGAGTCGGGCGATGGCCGGGGATCTCGCGAACAAGCTCCTCATCAAGGTTGACGCGCACGTTCTCCTGCTGAACGCGCCGATCGGCTACGCGCGCAAGCTGGAGCCGCTTCCCAAAGGCGCGGCCGTCACCGACAAGCGGGGCAAGCCCGCCGACGTCGTCATCGCGTTCGCGCGGGACAGCAGCGAGCTCAAGCGCCTCGCCAGCGGCTTCGGTGCCCTCGAGGAGAACGGCATCCTCTGGGTCTGCTACCCGAAGGGCGGCGCCAAGGCCGGCACCGACCTCGACCGCGACATCCTCCACGAAGCGATGGCGAAGCACGAGCTGACCGGCGTGACCCTCGTGGCGTTCGATGACACCTGGTCGGCGATGCGATTCCGGGCTCCGGAGGACGTCGGCAGCTAATATCCGGTAGAGCGCGACGACGCGGACCGCGCCCTCGATGAGCGATCGCCAAGCGAGCCGGGACAGTGGGAGCCGGTGCGGTCGAAGCGGGGGACACCACCGCCGAGCGCCGACGAAAGAGCGCCCCGGACCACAGCCTTGAGCGGAGGCGGCGAAGCCGCCGTGAGATGGGGAAGCTGGGTGGAACCGCGAGCCCCGGTACAGACCGGATCTCGTCCCAGTGATGGCCACATCACGAGGAGGACGAGATGGCGAACAAGGACACGAAGATGGCTCGCAAGCCCGACCACGGCCCCGACGACCTCTACGCCCTCCGTCATTCCGCGGCGCACGTCATGGCCGGCGCGGTGCTCGAGCTGTTCCCCGAGGCGAAGTTCGGCTTCGGCCCGCCCGTGACCGACGGCTTCTATTACGACTTCGATCTCCCGCGCGCACTGCAGCCCGACGACCTCGAGAAGATCGAGGAGCGGATGCACGCCATGGTCAAGAAGGATGTGCCATTCGAGCGCAGCGAGATGGACGTGCCCCAAGCGCTTGCGTTCTTCGGCGCCAAGCATCAGGACTACAAGGTCGACCAGATCCAGAAGCTCGACGAGACGATCGAGAACGGCAAGGTCGGCGTGTACACGCACGACGCCTTCGTCGACCTCTGCCGCGGTCCGCACGTCGAGCGCACGGGGACGATAGGGCCGTTCAAGCTCATGTCCGTCGCCGGCGCGTACTGGCGCGGCGACGAGCACAACGCCCAGCTCCAGCGCATCTACGGCACCGTGTGGAAGACACAGGCCGAGCTCGACGCGTACCTCGAGCGCCTCAAGGAGATCGAGCGCCGCGACCATCGGTCGCTCGGGCGTGATCTCGAGCTGTTCCGCATCGACGAGGAGCTCGGGTCAGGCCTGGTCCTCTGGCTGCCGAACCTGTCGATCGTCCGCGAGGAGCTCGAGCAGTGGTGGCGCGTCGAGCACCGCAAGCGCGGCTACACGCTCGTCTACACGCCGCACATCGCGCACGAGAAGATCTACCAGCGGTCCGGCCACCTCGAGAAGTACGGCGAGAACATGTACGGGCCGCTCGCCTTGGACGAGGGCACGCAGAACTTCTGGATCAAGCCGATGAACTGCCCCGGCCACATCAAGGTGTTCCAATCGAAGATCCACTCGTATCGCGACCTGCCGATGCGGATCGGCGAGCTCGGCACGGTCTACCGCTACGAGCGCGGCGGCACCCTGCACGGGATGCTCCGCGTACGCGGGTTCACGCAGGACGACTCGCACATCTTCTGCTCGTGGGAGCAGGCGCAGGAGGAGATCGGGAAGGTCTTCGACCTCGCGATGGAGTTCCTCCGGATCTTCGGCTACTCCGACCCCGCGATCTACCTCGCCACTCGGCCGGCCAAGCGGCTCGGCACGGACGACCTCTGGGACAAGGCCGAGGACGCCTTGCGCAAGGCGCTCGGGATCCGCGAGGTGCCGTACCAAGTCGACGAGGGCGGCGGCGTCTTCTACGCGCCGAAGATCGACATCAAGATGCGCGACGCGATCGGCCGCGAGTGGCAGGGACCCACGATCCAGATCGACCTGAACCTGCCCGAGCGGTTCGACGTGACCTTCGTGAACGACCAGGGGCAGCGCGAGCGCGCGGTCATGATCCATCGCGTCCTGTTCGGCAGCCTCGAGCGGTTCGTCGGTGGGCTCATCGAGCACTACGCGGGCAACTTCCCGCTGTGGCTCGCATGGGAGCAGGTCGCGGTCATCCCGGTGCGCGAGACGGCGCGGCCGTACGCCGACGAGGTCGCTGCGCTGCTGCGCTCGCACGGGCTGCGCGTCGGCCTCGATCGGCAGGAGGGCGACATGCGCACGCGCATCAAGGAGGCCACCGAGCGGAAGGCCGCGTACATCCTCGTCGTCGGTGACAAGGAGGCCGCCGCGCGACAGGTATCGGTGCGGCGGCGGGGCTCTCGCGATGAGGAGCGTGCCGTTCCCCTGGACGCGATCGCGGAGCGGCTCGTCGCGGAGCGCGACGACAAGCGGCTGCCCGCGGACTTCGTGCGCCCCGAGGGCGCGCCAACACTCATGGCCGACGCCTGAGCGTTCCCACGCTCCGCGGGCGGCAGGTCACGCTCCGTCCGATGACGATGGCCGACTTGCCGCACCTCGTGCGGTGGGGGAGCGACCCGGACTTCCGCTGGCATCAGTGGGGCCGGCAGCCCGGCGCCTTCGCCGAGTCGGAAGGGCGCTCGTGGATCGAGTTCATGAGCCGAGAGGGCGAAGCCGGCTGCTGGGTCATCGAGCACGACCAGCGGCCGATCGGCTTCGCGAACTTCCGTGACCACCACCCGACGGGCAAGAGCGCGGAGATCGGCATCGGCATCGGCGAGCCCGATCTCTGGGGGAAGCACCTCGGGCGGGCGGCCCTCGACCTGGAGGTCCGCTACCTGTTCAACGAGCTGGGCCTGCACCGGATCGGGCTCAACGTGGTCGCGCATAACGATCGGGCCATCTGGATGTACAAGAGCCTCGGATTCGTCGTCGAAGGC
>JALYKF010000179.1 GCA_030774905.1 Chloroflexota bacterium | reverse complement strand
GCACGCTCGTGGACGAGCTCTTCGGCGTGAAGGACAGCAAGACCGCGAGCGGCGCGATCGGCCTGCTCACCGCGGGCGCCGTCTCACGCACGGACGCGTTCGCTGACCTTGTCGCCATGAGCCTCGCGCCGTGGATCCATCCCCACCACTATCGGTAGCGTGGATTCGGCCGGCTTGTCGTCCCGGAAGGCTCTCGTGTACAGACGCCAGTAGAGCGCCTCGCGGCCCATGAGCTCGGTATGCGTGCCGTCCTCGACGATCCGTCCGCGGTCGAGCACGAGGATCCGGTCTGCCGCCTCGACGGTCGTCAGCCGGTGGGCAATGACGATCGTCGTCCGGCCGAGCATGAGCCGCGCGAGCGCCTCCTGGACGAGGTACTCGCTCTCGTTGTCCAGGGACGAGGTCGCCTCGTCGAGCAGGAGGACCGGCGAGTCGCGCAGCAGCGCGCGCGCGATCGCGATGCGCTGACGCTGACCGACGGACAACTTGACGCCGCGCTCGCCGACGATCGTGTCGTACTTCTCGGCCAGCCGGTCTATGAACTCCGTGGCGTTCGCCGCCTCCGCGGCCGCGATGAGCTGCGCCTCCGTCGCATCGAGCCGTCCGTAGCGGATGTTCTCCGCGACGGTCGTCGCGAACAGGATCGGCTCCTGCGGCACGACCGCGATCTTCTCGCGCACGGACTGGACGGTCAGGTCGCGCAGGTCGTGCCCGTCGAGGGTGATGCGCCCCTCGGTCGGGTCGTAGAACCGCGCCACGAGGCTGACGAGGGTGGTCTTTCCCGCCCCAGACGGACCAACGAGGGCCGTCGTCTTGCCGGCCTCGAACGTGGTCGAGATCTCGCTGAGGACCAGCGGTCCCTCGGCGTAGCGGAACGAGACGTTGTCGAACGCGATGCGTCCGCTGGCAGTCTCGAGCACGGTCGCCCCGGGACGGTCCGCGATCTCCGGCGCGGTGTCCAGTAGCGCGAAGATCCGGTCGGCCGCGCCGAAGGCTTCCTGCACCTGGGTCCACTGGGCCGCGAGCCCGCCGACCGGCCCAGCGACCATCCCGGCGTACAGCAGGAAGGCGACGAGCTGTCCGGTCGTTGCCTCGCCCCGGATGACCTGATGGCCGCCGTACCAGAGCACGACGATCGACGCGGCGAAGCCGAGGAACCCGATCAATGGGAAGAGCGTGGACGACAGGCGCGCTCGTTCGAGCACCTTTCCGAGCGTGACCAGGAGCTTGGCCCGAAAGCGGTCGGACTCGTACTGCTCGCGCGTGAATGCCTGCACCGTGCGCACTTCGGCGATGGCCTCTTGCAGGACGCCCACGGCCTCGCCCTGGGCGTCCTGGGCCTCGCGCGAGATCAGCCGGATCCGGCGGCCGAGGTACTGGCCGAGCAGGCCGATCGGCGGCGCGACCACGAGCGTGAGGAGCGCCAGGCGCCAATTCATGATGAAGATGACGACGAGCCCACCGATCAGCGTCAGGAGCTGACCGAGCACGGAGATGATGGTCTGGGTGATGACGCCATGCACCAGCGTGGCGTCGCTGGTGATGTGCGACATCAGCTCACCCGTCTTGCGGCGGGTGAAGAAGGACAGCGAGAGCGACTGCAGGTGGCGGACGATCTCCATCCGCAGATCGAAGATCACGCGCTCGCCGGTCCAGGTCATAACGTACTGCCGGACGCCGTCGATCGCCGCTCGCACGAGTAGGACGACGACGAGCGCGAGCACCAACGTGTCGAGCAGCGCGGCGTCGCGCAGGCCGGCGTCGAGCACGCGAAGCACCACCTGCGGCCAGGCGAGCCCGAGGATCGTGGACAGGATGAGCAGCGCGGCCGCCAGCACGAGGTTCATGCGATACGGGCGCACGAATCGGAGCAGCCGCCGGTACATCGCGATCGAGGGCCGCTTCTTCTCGCGGCCACCACCGCCCATGAACATCATGTGCATGCCGCCGCCGCCGCCCACCATCACGCGTTCAGCGTACGGCTACCGTCCCATCCCGACGTCCGCGAAGAGCGCCGCCTGCGGGTTCACGACCTTTCTCGTGGCCGCGGCGGGTGGGGCGCTCCACGTCAGCGGGATGCGCGGGATCTCGCGCTG
>JALYKF010000178.1 GCA_030774905.1 Chloroflexota bacterium | reverse complement strand
GCAGGAACGCGGTGGTCACGCCTTCGACGATAGGCGCCGGGGCCATACGCCTTCGAGGCGCAGCAGCAGCCCGACGATGAACAGCGAGAGCGCAAGCGCGACCGCGGCACGCGCGCCGCCATCGGGGAGCGCACGGAGCACGGCCAGCCACTGCGGATCGCTCCAGTCGAGAAGCTTCTCGGGATGGAAGTTCACGTTGACCGGCGTCGTGTCCCACTTCTGGTCATAGACGAGCGCGGCCGCGTTGAACACGACCAGTGACCACGCGGCACCGATCCAGAACAGGCCGCGCCAGATGGCCCGGTCGAGCATCCCACGGCCGATGCCCCACGCGAGCGCCGCGAAGAGGATCGGTGCCAGGTCGTCGAGGAAGCGCGCACCGAACACCCGGCCGCCCCACCACTCGGTGTAGCTCGCGTACAGGACGAGCGTGGCCAGCGAGGCAAGGCTGAATCCGCGCAGCCGCGCCGCGACCTCGCCAGGCGCGCGCCACGCCCGCACGAGCGCGGCGACGGCGAACAGCAGGTACGGCGCGTACACGAACAGACCCCGGCTCGGCGACAGCAGCAGTCCGTAGACGCCGGTGAGGATCGGCGTGTCGAACGGCTTGCTGCCGTAGCCCTGCTCGAACGCGTTGCCGAAGGCGACGGCGTTGTAGACGAGCAACGGGATGATCCCGATGCCGAAGCCCGCGACCGCGCGCAGGAACGTGCGGCGCGAGATGATCCCCGCGAGCAGGACCGCGGTCGTTTGCCGGGCCACGGTGCCGAAGCCCATCGCAAGTCCCGCGATGAACGCGAGACGAGCGCTCAACGGCCGTTCCTCCAGAACGAGCCACAGCGCGACGGCGATCCCGAGATGCACGCCCGCGTGCTGCCAGAGCGCTTGCGATGCGACGGTCCGCACGCTCGTCGCGAGCAGGTAGAGCAACACGAGCGTGACGGACCACCGTGCCGACACGAACCGGCGGAACACGGCCCAGAGCAGCAGGGCGACGATCGCCTCGATGATCGACGCGGCCAGATGTCCGAGCAGCAGGAGCGAGGTCGCGTCCGATGCCGTCACGCCCGCGAGCACGGCGGGCACGAGGACGGGCAGCGCGAGGATCGCGACTCCCGGCGGGAAGATCGAGCACACGTGCTGGCCGGGCCGCGGCGGCGGGGGCCCGCCCGCGCTGCGCGGTGACGTCGTCAAGTAATCGGTGAGAGGTAGGAATCGGTCGTCGGCGCATCCGCGGAAGAAATACGCGGTCCGATCGATCCGGTCGGGCCGCTCGGACGGCGCCCCGTCGCTGGCGAACTCGTCGTAGTCGACGTTGCCGCTGCGGACGAGGGTCCACGCGAACAGGGTGTTCGGCAGCACGTCCGGCGACCAGATGAGGTTGAGGTTCGCGAACGACAGCAGCACCAACAGGGCGCCGCGGATGACCCAGAGGGTCACTCTTCGAACGCCACGACGTAGGCGCGCACGTCCCGTGCTCCACAGGCGCGCGCGGCGGCGGCCGCATCGAGGAGCGTGGCACCGGTGGTCGCGACGTCGTCGACCAGACCCACGCGCAGCCCGCGCAGGCTGCCGGCCACGCCGACGAATGCGCCGTGCACGTTCGCTCGCCGCTCCACCTGCCCAAGGGTCGCCTGCGCGGGACCGGACCGGAGCCGGTGGATGACGGGCCGCACGGGCAGGCCGGCGGCGGCCGCGGCCACGGTCGTGAGGGCCAGAGCCTGGTCGTACCCGCGCTCGCGCTCGCGCCGCGGATGGAGACGGACCGGCACGAGCGCGTCGAGACCGATGCCCCTGGCGAGGTCCGCCGCCACGCGCTGCCCGACGAGCGCGCCGAGCTCGGCCGCGAGGCCCGGCTCGTCGCCGTACTTCAAGCGATGGATGGCCTCGCGGAGCGGGCCTTCGTGCGCGCCCGTCGCAGTGAGCACGAGCGCGCCGAGCCGCCGCACGATGGGGTCCGATCCGTCGCGGCACTCGATGCAGTACCAGCTCCCGGCGGCGGCGCAGCCGGCGCACCGCGGCGGAAGCAGCACATCGCGGAGCCCGGCGAGCCGGCTATCGGGCATCATCGAAGACGAGGTCGTCGCCCGCTTGCGTGCCGCTTTCGGCGATCGTGCCGGCGCGCAGCTCGACGACCTCCGCGGCGCCGCGCGCGGCGATCATCGGCAGCCACGGGCGCAGATCCGCGGCGGCTCGCACGACGCGGCCGCGGCGATCGAGGAACACGGCGTCGATGGCGAAGCGCATGAACAGCATGGTGATGCTGCTCGTCTTGGTGATGCGCAGCGCCTCGCCGTCGGCGAGACGTGAATGGAAGAGCAGCCCGATGCCGCGACTGAGGAAGGTGTTGGCGGTGCGGCAATCAGTGGCGAGGACCCGATCGCGTGTGCGATTGCGGAGTCGCGCGGAGCTAGAAGCTACCGCAGCTGCTCAGCGCCGCCAGGGCTGCCGGCGCAAGGATGACGATGAACAGCGACGGGAAGATGCAGCCGATGGTCGGGAGCATGATGAGGATCGGGGCCTTCGCAGCCTTCTCCTCCGCGCGCTGGCGGCGCTGCATCCGCATCTGCTCGGACTGGATGCGGAGCACCTTGGACATCGGCACACCGAGCTGGTCGGCCTGGATGATCGCCGAGATGAAGCTCTTGAGCTCCTGCTGGTCCACGCGGTCGGTGATGCCGCGCAGGGCCTCCTGACGCGACTTGCCGATGCGCTGCTCGGACGCCGCGCGCTTGAACTCGTCTGAGAGGGGGCCTTTCAGCTTTTCGGTCACCTTCACGAGGGCCGCGTCGAATCCGAGACCGGCCTCGACGGAGATCGTGAGCAGGTCGAGCGCGTCGGGAAGCGTCTCGAGGATGTTCTTGCCGCGGCCGCCGGCCTTGTTGCCAAGGTAGAAGTCCGGCGCCATGAATCCGACGATGAGGCCGCCGATGCCGCCGGCGAGCGTCTGGGTACCGTCGCTCGTCATGAGGTTCACGAGGGCGGAGACCGCGACGGCGCCGACGATGGCGGCGAAGGCCTTCACGCCGAGGAAGAACTCGGCGCTCGTGCTCTCCATACCCGCCCGCTTCAGCTTCAGCGGGATCGACTTCATCGTGTTCGCCGGGTAGAAGCGCGCCATGATGCCCGCGAGGCCGCGGATGATCGGCTTGAGCGTGCGGTCGGCCAGCGGGCGCTGGAGCTCGAGCTCCTCGAGGCTCCGTGGACGGACCGCGATCTGCTGCAGGCGGGCCTGGACCGGATCGAGGGTCGAGCCCATCTGGGTGCCGAGGATCGCGATGATGATGCCGATGGTCACGAGGAGCGGAAGGACGATCTCCACCGCTAGACCTTGATGTCCGTGATCTTGCGGATGGCGAGGAAGCCGATCGTCATCATCACCGCGCCGACGCCGATGAGGATGCGGCCGATGGTTTCCGTGAACAAGGGCCGCATGAACTCGGGGTTGATGGCGTTGAGCGCGGCGCCGAGGCCGATCGGGAGGAAGGCCACAAGGTAGCCGGACACCCGGCCCTGCGCGGTGAGGGTGTTGATCTCACCCTTGATGCGCACCCGCTCGCGGATCGTGAATGCGATCGTGTCGAGGATCTCGGCGAGGTTCCCACCGACCTGCTGCTGGATGCCGATCGCGGTAACCATGAGGTCGAGGTCATCGCTCTTGATGCGGCGCACGAGGTTATGGAGCGCCTCTTCCATCCCGAGCCCGAGGTTGACCTCACGCACGACGCGGCCCATCTCGTCGCTCATGGGCGGGCCGGCTTCGCGCGAGATGAGCTCGATCGACTGGAGGAAGCTCGAGCCGGCGCGCAGCGAGTTGGACAGCAGGGTGATCGTGTCAGGGAGCTGCTTGTTGAACGAGTTGAGCCGGCCGCTGATCCGCCGGCCGACCCAGAAGCGCGGCAACATGTAGCCGAGCAGGAAGCCGATGACGCCGGAGAGCGGGTCCCGGAAGACGAACAGGAGCACGCCGAGAGCGAGCGAGGCGCCGATCCGGATGTAGTAGTACTCGGCGACCCGAAGCTTCAGGTCCGCACGCGCAAGATCCCGTTGGACCTTCGCCGTGAACCGCTTGTCTTCCACGTCGGCGGACAGCGTCGCGAAGGGGTCGATGTCCTTGCGGTCCTTGCGGCGCTTGTTCTTCTTGCGGGTCTTCTCGGCCGCGTCCGCGGCGAGTTGGCCGGAGCCTGGCCCCGCGTAACGGGCCATCCGGGCTTCGACGCTCCCAGTGCCGCCGCCGCCCAGCATGCTGGAGAGGCCGGCGAAGAGCATGAGCACCCCGATGACGACCGCGGCGGGGAGGAGGTACTGCAACTAGCGCAATCCCGCGGACATGTCCCCGAAAACGCCCTGGGGCAGCCGGATGCCGGCGGCCTCGAACTTCTCGGAGAACTTCGGGCGGATGCCGGTGGGCCGGAGACGGCCGACGACCTTGCCGTCGACGTACGCGGTCTGCTCGAACACGAAGACGTCCTGCAGCACGATCGCGTCGCCTTCCATGCCCTGGACCTCGGTGATGTTCGTGATCTTGCGCGAGCCGTCCTTGAGCCGGGAGATCTGCACGATGATGTCGAGCGCGGAGGCGATCTGCTCCTTGATCGCGCGAGCCGGCAGATCGACACCGGCCATGAGGCACATCGTCTCGATACGCGCGAGCATGTCGCGCGGCGAGTTGGCGTGGCCCGTCGAGAGCGACCCATCGTGACCGGTGTTCATCGCCTGGAGCATCGAAAGCGCCTCGCCACCACGGATCTCACCAACGACGATCCGCTCGGGACGCATACGCAGGGAGTTCTTCACGAGATCCATGATCGAGATGGCGCCTTTGCCTTCGATGTTCGCGGGACGCGACTCGAGCCGGACTACGTGGTCCTGGACGAGCCGGAGCTCGGCGGCGTCCTCGATGGTGATGATCCGCTCGTCCTCGGGAATGAAGCCGGACATGATGTTCAGCAGCGTGGTCTTTCCGGAGCCGGTGCCACCCGAGATGAACGCGTTCAGGCGCGCCTCGACGCAGGCCCGGAGGAACTCCATCATCTCGGCGGTCGCGGTGCCGAACTTCACGTAGTCGTCGACCTGGATGCGGTACTTGGGGAATTTCCGGATGGTGACGACGGGGCCGTTCAGCGAGAGCGGCGGGATGATGATGTTCACACGCGAGCCGTCCGGCAGACGCGCGTCCTCGTAGGGCTTGGATTCGTCGACACGCCGGCCGATCGGGGCGATGATCCGCTCGATGACGCGCATGACGTGCTCGTCGGTCTGGAATGTGACGTCCGATAGCTGGAGCTTGCCCTTCCGCTCGACGTACACGCGGAACGGGCCGTTGACCATCACCTCGGTCACGGTGTCGTCGTTGAGGAGCGGCTGGATCGGTCCGAATCCGAGAATCTCGTCGACGATCTGCTCGAGCATCCGCTGGCGCTCGACGCGGGTGATGACCGTCCCGTCCTCGTCGATGAACTTGTTGAACATGTTGTCGATCTCGGCCCGCACGGCCTTCACGTCGGAGAGGTTCAGGCGGGGGTCGAGGTTGTTGATGATCCGGGTCTGCAGCGTCGAGCGAAGATCCCGGTTCAGGTCCCGGGTCGGGGTGACGGTCTGGGTGAGCGGCCCCGCCGGAGGCGTGGAGCCGATCGGGCCGTCGTCCGGTCCTTTGGCGCCGCCGGGTGCGGCCGGGCCCTCGGGGGTGCCAGCCGGGCGCTGGCCTTCGATCCGCCTCAGTAGCGACATATCAGGTCCAATCCCTCATCAGAGACCCGTCAAGCGGGTGCTCCCTCGCGTCGAGTCTATGACCCTAACGGCGCGTCGGGCTCGTCCGGAAGGGGCACTTTTGGGCTATCTGATGGGCGTAGACCGAGTTGACCCGGCGGTCGGGCGCTAGCGGGCCCCAAAGAGGCGCAGACCCTGCCTGGCTGCAGCCTTTTGCGGTGTCGCGGCGGTCGCAGCGGGGTTGTCGGTGGCCCCGGTGAGCTTGTCGGCGAGGGTGAAGATGTCCTTGGCCACCTGGCTGTCCTTGTGGCTGATGACGAACGGGACTCCCCGGTTCACGGCCAGGACCAGGGCCCGGCCATCCGAGACGATGGTGTGCGGGATCTTGCGGGCCAGGCTCGCTTCGACGTCGGACGCTTTGATGCCGCCGGAGCTGTCGTTGCGGTTGGCGACGAGCTGGACCTTGCTGTCGTCGTAGCCGAGCTTCTCGGCGATCTCCATGAACACCCGGACGTTCTTGAGGCTCGTGATCTCGAGGGTCATCAGGGTGAGGATCACGTCCGCGACGTCGAGCATCGTGAGGACCTGCTCCTGGAATGACGGCCACGTGTCCACGACCACGTAGGCGTACGACTCCCGGAGCGTCTCGAGGACCTTCTTGATGTTCGCTCCGGTGATGAGCTCGGCAGCCTCCGGCGTGGGGGGAGCGAGCAGCACCTTGATGCCGGTCGAGTGCGACACGAGGACCGTCTCCAGGACCTCCGCGTCCACCTGATCGAACGCGCCGACCAGGTCCGCGATGGTCTTCGCCTTTGGGCTCATGTTCAGGATCACCGCGATATCGCCGAACGGCAGGCTGCCGTCGACCAGGACGACGGGCTGGCCCGTCGACTGGTGCAGCGCGACAGCGAGGTTCGTCGAGATCGTCGTGCGGCCGACGCCGCCCTTTGGCGAGAAGAACGTGATGATCTTGCCGCGCTGCGGCTGCAGCACCGCCGTGAGCGCCTGCCCCCCCGCGCCACCGCCGCCGCCGCCGGCGCCCGCGACCAACGTTGGCGCGGGCTGCGCCTGCTGGTAGCGGGAGCGCTTGACCTTCTCGATCTCGTGGACGTGCCGGATGGCGTTGACGAGCTCGTCCGCGGAGAACGGCTTCACCAGGAACTCGCGCGCGCCGGCGAGCATCGAGCGGCGCAGGTAGTCCTGCTCGCCCTGGACGCTCATCATGATGATCGGCGACTCGGGGACGGTGTTCGCGATGATCTCGGTCGCAGTGATGCCGTCCATGTCCGGCATGTTGATGTCCATGAGGATGACGTCCGGCCGGTCGCGTTTCGCGAACTCGACCGCTTCCTGGCCTCCGCCGGCGGATGACACGATGGTCATGTCCGACTCGAAGCCGATCAGCTTGGCGAGATTTTCGCGCGTCTCGATGATGTCGTCGACGACCAGGATGCGGATCTTCTCAGCCATTGGTGCGCCTCATGATATGCGGCTGACTTCGACGACCAGCGCCGCGAGCGCACCCGATCCGAGGGCCACGCCGTACGGGATCCACGTCTTCAGCACCTGCCGGAAGCCGGAGTCCACGCCGGCGCGACGGGCCTCGACCCGGCGCGCGACGATGAAGATCACGGCGATGATCCCGCCGATGACCGCGCCGTAGACCGCGGCGACGAACAGGAAATTCGTGCCCTTGAGGGCGCCGACGGCCATGAGGAACTTCCCGTCACCGGCCTTCATGCCGCCCATGGCGACGATCGGGTAGCTCACGAGGAAGGCGACCACGAGCCCGGCGACATGATCCAAGAGCCCGCCTTGTAACACCTGCCCGGGCAGCCCTTGGGCGGCGGCGAGCACCAGGCCGATGAGCATCGTGGGGTACGTGAGGACATTCGGAATGCGCCGCCAGCGCCAGTCGGTGACGATGATCGCCACGACGAACGCGACGAGCAGGACGTTCTGGACCGCCCCCAACGCGTCGATGCCGAACGCTCCCCTTTTGTTTTGCTGACGAAGAGGCGGCGGTCGCCATGTGGCGAACGCCGCCCTTCCGTCGTTTTCTTCGTGTTCGCGAGGTGCGCTAGGTGAGGTTGTTGCCGATGTTGCTGAAAATGTTCGTGATCTGGCCGCGAAGGAAAATCATCGCGACGATCACGGCGATGGCGATAACGGCGATGATGAGGGCATACTCGACTAGACCCTGACCGTCGTCGTCGCGAATAAAGCGCTCCACAGGGACCCCCCTTTCTTCAGGCAATCTGTGCTTGTGGCCCCTCGAGGGCAACTAGGAAAGCGGTACTAACCCCTTCGGGTGTGTCAAAAGTACACTCCGTCTCGGGAAGGGGGTAGCCACATGGCAGTAGCAACTACATCCAGCTACGCGACCACCGACAAGATCGGTTTTGGGAGCCGAGCGCTCGCCACGATCATCGATTTCGTCATTCTGGGCATCGTCAGCGCCATCCTGAACGCCATCGTGTTCGGCGGCGACAGCGCCCGCGGAAGCGGTCTCAGCACGCTCATCGGGCTCGCGTATTTCCTGTATTTCTGGTCCGCGTACGGCCACGGCCAGACGCTCGGGAACCGGGCGCTGA
Source organism: Chloroflexota bacterium (assembly GCA_030774905.1). The sequence continues at coordinate 6,888 of JALYKF010000178.1, read as the reverse complement.
ACATCCGGGTCGTCAAGACCAGCGGCGCCGAGCTCACGATCGTCGACGCACTCATCCGCTACGTCGGACTCATCATCAGCTGCATCGTCCTCTTCATCGGCGTGATCTGGGTCGCGTTCGACCCGAACAAGCAGGGCTGGCACGACAAGATCGCAAGCACGTACGTCGTAAAGGCCTAGCACCCGTCTTCCGCCGGCCCGTGCGAGGCACGGGGCCGGTTGGATGACGCGGGCACCCGAGGTGCTCGCCCGCAAGACCGTGAGCGAGCTGCGCATCGGGACGTCCGCGTACGTCCACCCACACTGGAAGGACCGCTTCTATCCGCGTGCGCTGCGCGCGTGGGCCGAACACATCAAGGCGTGGCGCGCGCAAAGGCCTCGACGTGTACGGGTACTTCAACAACGACGTTCCGGATTACGCGCCACGGAATGCGCTTCGCCTGCGCGAACGTGCGAGCTAGTGCGTTAGAGCAGGGACAACAGCGGCGGGCCGAGGAATACGACGAGCAACGCTGGCAACACGCAGAAGGTCAGCGGGAAGGTCATCAAGATGGGCAGCCGCCGAGCTCGCGCCTCGGCGCGATGACGTTCAGCCTCGCGCAGCGCATCGGCCTGGGCCACGAGCAGATCCGCGAGGGGGGCGCCGAATCGACGGGCGGACTCCACGAGTGCCGCGATCCGTGCTTCGTCGGGCCCGATGGAACCGAACACTTCGAATGCGCTGCGCGGCGAGCGTCCGAGCCGCAGGTCCGCGAGCAGCCGGCGCGCTTCCGGAAGCCGAGCGACGCGCGGTGACCGGGCCGCCAGCGCCCCGAGGGAGAGCTCGAACGACAGTCCCGCAGCGAGACCAACGATGACGGCGTCGAGGAGCGACGCGAGCTCCGGCGTATCCGATGGCGCGCGCACCAGCCGCCACAGCCACGCCGCGCCGCACACCTCGAGCGCGATCGCGATCAACGCCAGGCCCTTGCCGGGTCCGACCAAGGTGGTCGCATACGAAGGCGTGAGGATCGCGAAGAAGACGGCACCTAACGGCGCGAGGGCAACGAGCACTACCGCCGATAGCCGTCCCTGCGCCGTGAGCGCATCTCGCTCGGCGTCGAGCGCGAGGCGCCCCCGGAGCAATCGTGCGACCCGAACGAGGCTGCGGCCGATCGGACCGCCCGTGCGCGCGAAGGCCGCGAGGACGATCGCGAACGGCGCGAGCTCCGCCGGGGAGATCAGCCCGTCATAGGCGCTGAGGGCGCGCTCGACCGGCTCGCCCAGCCGGAGCGATGTCGCGACCGCGGCCGTGGGACGTGCGAGGCCCACGGGCAAAGTCGCCGCGACCTCCGAGAACGCCTGCTCCAGCGACAGCCCCGCTGCGAGCGCCGACGCGAGGGCGTCGAGCAGCGCGGGCAGTCCCGTGCGCCGGGCCGCGCGCTCTCGCCGCCGACGCAGCGCGTCCGCGATAGCGACGCGAGGCAACGCCCACGCGACGAGCGCGATCCCAACGACCGCGAGCACGACCGTCAGAGTGCGACCGTCCGCAGGGCGTAGCGGTCGCCGCATTCGGGGTCGAGCTCCGCGATCTCGACGATGCGCCGCCGCCCGTCGGATCCACGCTCCTGATGCACGACGATCTCAATGCCGCGACGGATCTGCTCTTGGATGGCGGCGAGCGGCAGATCGAGTCCGGCCATCATAGCCATCGTCTCGAGTCGGAGCAGCGCGCGATATGCGCTGCTGGCGTGCGCCGTCGTGAGCGAGCCGCGGTGACCGGTGTTCATCGCCTGGAGCATGTCGAGTGTCTCGCCGCCGCGAACTTCGCCGACGACGATGCGATCGGGTCGCATCCGGAGGGCGTTGCGCAGCAGCGTCCGGGTGTCGATCGCGCCGGAGCCTTCGACGCTCGCAGGCCGCGTCTCGAGGCCCACGACGTTCGGCTGCGGAAGGCGCAGCTCGGCCGCGTCTTCGATCGTCACGATGCGCTCGTCCTCCCCGATCGCGAAGGCCAGGGCGTTCAGCGTCGTCGTCTTGCCGCTCGACGTCCCGCCCGAGACCAGGATGCTGCGGCGCGCGCGGACGGCGTCGACCAGCCACGCGATCGCTGCCGGCGATGCCGTCCCCGTCCGCACGAGGTCGTCGGGCTCGAACGGCCGGTTGGAGAAGCGGCGGATCGTGAGCACCGGGCCTTGGATCGCGATCGGCGCGATCACCGCGTGGACGCGAGACCCATCGGGGAGGCGGGCATCGACAAGTGGCTGCGCGAGGTCGATCCGCCGTCCGAGCGGTGCGACGAGCCGCTCGATGAGCACGAGGATCTCCTCGGCATCGCGGAACCGGATCGGCGTGAGCTCCACGTGCCCGTCCCGCTCGACCCAGACACCGCGCGTGCCGTTCACCATGACCTCGCTGACGCGCTCGTCGCGCAGGAGCGGCGCGAGCGCACCAAGTCCGAAGAACCGGTCGGCGAAGTGGCGCTCGAGCGCCTGCAGCTCCGCGTTCGACAACGCGACGCGCTCTGCCGCGACCGTCGCTCGGAGGAGCGGACCGAGCTGGTCGGCCCGCGGCCGACCATCGGGCGCCTCGCGTAGCCGCGCCAGGAGCGCGCGCTCCAGGCGCTCGTGGACCGCAGTCATATCGAGTCGATCGCGAGCAGCTCGGCGAGGTCGTCGTACGCCCGCCCGAGCGCACCGCCGATCCGCCCGCGGTCCCGCAATGCCTCCGAGACCGATCGCTCATCCCGCGGAAGGGCCCGGAACGCGTCCTCGAGCGGACCCTGCGATCCGACGATCCACGCGGACGCTGGGACGTCAGCGGCTGCGAGGATCGCGCGCGACGCCGCGTCCGCGTACGAGAGGACCAGCGTCCGGTCGCTCCGCATGGACGCGGCGCGGGCCCGCTCATCCGCGATAAGGGGGGCGTCGACGAGAACGATGTCCGCAAGCTCGCGCGCCGCGACGATGGTCGTCGCCAGCACCTCCGCCGATGGCACCGTCGGTGCGCCACCCACGACGGACAACCGCGATGTCACCGTGGTCGCGACGAGCTCGACGTGCTCGGCCCGAAGCTCCGCGGCCAGCGCCTCAAGCTCGGACCACGGCCGCGCGTCGGCGCCGAGCCACCAGCCGAGCGCCCCGGTGCCGGTGCCATCGACCGCGATGACCGTGCGATCCGTAGCCAGGCGTCGGGCCAGATTCGCCGCGCACAGCGTCCGGCCCGTGCCGCCGCGCGCGGCGGTGACGGTGATGACCCGCGTTCGTTCGGGCGCGGCTCGCGGCAATGACCGCGCGACGAGCGGACCAAGGTCGGCCGGGTCGGCCGACGCCGCCACGAGCACGCGGTCGCCGCCGATCGCCGCGACGACCGACGCCTGCTCCGGCGTCGCGACGACGATGCGCGGGATCTCCGCGGAGAATGCGGACGCGCGCAGCGCTTCATCCGCGAGCCGGAGGTCCACGAGCACGAGGCGCGGCGCCGAACGTGTGTCCTCGAGTCCGAGGATCTCGCAAGCCGAGCGGAGCTCAGGTCCGCCGCAGATCGCGACACGAGTCACCGTGTCGAACGAAGCAGCGGCACGAGGAGGAGCCCACTCGCGCGGGCGACGCCGAGCGCGGTGACGTCGTCGGCGCCGCTGCCGACGGTCACCGATCGTTCGTCGGCGGCGATGACGAGGAGATCGAACGCCACCGCCGTCGCGGTCGCGCGCTCACCCGGGCGCAGCGCAAGGATGTCGACTCGGTCACCGGATCGGAGGCCACTGATCGGCGCGACGAACCAGCTCGTTGGGATCGACATCGCCCATGTTCCCGGCGCCAGGGCATCGGCGATGGCCTGCGGCGACGCGATCGCGGACGGCGACGACGGGTGGATGGAGAAGAGCAAGGCGACGGCGAGAAGCAGCCCGCGCCCGCCACCGGCCAGGAGGCGTCGTGGTCGGCGACGGCGCGCGGCCGCCGTCAGGGTAGGCAGCATCGGGTCCCGATCGCGGCGCGCTGGCGATGTGCGCCGACTGACAAGACGATCTCGATCGCTCGGCTCGCGCGCCGGACCTCAAGATCGCGGACCGGGCCGCCACCGTTCACGGCAGAGAGTGCGTCGGCGGCAGCCTGTGCGCGGGCCATGACCAGGACGTCGCCGACGAGTGCCTCGAGCTCATCGTGCGTCGGCATCGCGCGTGTATTCCCCCGTGCGTCGCGAAGCGACGCCACGAGATCGACCATCGCGTCGGCGACGGCGGCACCGGCGGCCTCGACGGCCGCCTCGCCCGCACGACGCTCTTTCGCGTCACGGAGGATCCGATCCCCGGCGGCCTCAAGTCCAACGATGGTCGCGGCGGCCAGACCGAGGGCCAAGACCGCAAGCACGAGAGCCTGTCCGCGATCGTCGGTCATGGGGTCCACTCGATCGAGCGAGCGGCATCGCCGCGCACCACCAGCGGGGGCAGGCCGATAAAGGCCAACGGGGCCGCGATCGCGTAGCGGAGCCGCACGACGAGCAGGGTCCCGCGCGGATCGGTGCCTCGCTGCGCCTCGGGCGGATCGATCTCGATATCGAGCCTGTTCGCGTCCAATGGAGCCGCAGCGGCGGCGATGCTCGAGCGCACCAACCGGTCGTCGTTCGTCAACGCCCCCGTGCGCGCGCCTTCCGCCGCTGCATGCGTGAGAGCGAGCCGTGCGACGCTCAGCTCGGAGAGCTGCGCGACGGCGAGTGCGAGTACGAGCAGGATGGGCACCACAAGCGCGAACTCGATCAGGGCCTGGCCGCGATCGTCCGTTCTCATCGCCGCGGCCAGCGGAGCTTCGGTACGCGGCGGTAGGCAGCGAGACACACCGCGCAGCCGAGGAGCGCGAGGCCGAGAGCGCCGTAGAGGATGCGCGCTTCCTCCCCCATGAGGACCGAGGCCTGGGCCGCGGCGAATTCGAGGAGCCGCTCCGTCCAGCCACGCGCCGGCGCGGTTCCGAGCGCGAGCGTGGAAGTGATCAGCGCGATCGACTGCGGGTCGGTCGTGACGCCCCCGTGTCCTTCGATCGCGCCAACCGTGGTCGGTACCAACGTCCGCGTAGTGACGCCGGGGGTCCACGCGTCCTGCGCTGTCACGATGAGGTCCGTCGCCATCCGGAAGTCCACGCGTGCGATGCCGCGCGGGGGCGGGGCGCTGTGGATCCGCGACAGGTCCTGTGCGGCCCGCGATCCGATGTCCTGTGCCAGCCCGGCGGTGATCGCGCGCAGCTCGGGCGCTGCTCCGATCGCGCTGGCAATGCGAAGCAGGGGCTGCCCGATGATTGCCGGAGTCGAGCCAGCATGCGGCGACGCGAGGGCGACGTAAGTCTCCACCTTGTCGTCCACGGACAGGCCACGCGCGAAGGCAGCGTCCACGACCGCGCCTCCCATTGAGTGCGCGACGATCTGGATCTTCGGATGGGTCTTCGCGAGATCTCGGACCTCGGCGGTCAGCTGATCCGCGTTCGCGCTCAGCGAGCCGCGTGTGTCGTACGGATGCATTGCATCCGCGCCGAATCGGTGGATCTCGTAGCGCGGATCGTCATCCAACGCGGCGATCAGGGGATCGAAGACGGTGTCGAGAGCGTCCGAGCCGATGCCCGAAACGAGCAGGATGACGATCCTGTCGCTCTGCTTTGGCGACGCAGGCGCGGAGATCTCGGTGGGCCGGAGCACGGTGCGGGTCGGACGATCCGTCGGCACCCTGTGCGACGGATCGTCGTCCCCGGCGGCGACGAACGCGCCTGGTCCAACGACCGGAAGGGCAAGGGCCGTGACCACGCACCAGGCTCGAACTGCTCGTCGCACGGCGCGATGACACAACGGCGGCGCTCGCGCGGGGATGGGACCGTCCGTTGGTACGCGGGTACCTTGCTAGGTGCGGGTCTTCGCGACCTCCGCGGCCTGCGTCTGCGCCGCGATCTCCTCGGCATCGTCGAGCGTCGCCAGCCTGACCTCGCCGTGGCGTCGAGCGAGACCCCACGCGATCAGCTGGTCCGCCAGCCACGGGTTCTTCGGGAGCGCGGAGCCGTGCAGGTAGCAACCGATGAGCTTGCCCTGGACCGCGCCCTCGGTCTTGTCCGTGTCGTTGTTCCCGTGTCCCGCGATGACCCGGCCGAGGGGCTTCGCGTCGGGACCGAGGTACGTGTAGCCGGAGTGGTTCTCGAACCCGATGAGCATCCTGCCGTCGTCGGTCTCGGCCAGCAGGTTCCCGACGAAGCGGACCTTGCCCGCCCGCGTCGTGACGTCCAGGACACCGAGGCCGGGGATCGCGGCGCCGACCTCGGGCACGTACTCGCGCCCAAGGAGCTGGTAGCCGCCGCACACCGAGAAGGCGGCAACGCCTCCCGCGATCGACCGCTTCAGCTGCGCGCCGTGCTCCCCTTGGAGATCCGCGCCGACGATGTCCTGCCCCTGGTCCTGCCCGCCACCAAAGAAGTACACGTCGGCCCAGTCGGCGTCCCACGGCACACCCGTCGTGAAGGCCCGCGTCTCCACGTCGATGCCGCGCCACGTCGCGCGCTGCGTGAGCGCGAGCACGTTGCCGCGGTCGCCGTAGATCGACATGAGGTCGGGGTACAGGTGGCCGATGCGCAGGTCCATCAGCTCAATCTTCCCAGAACTGCCCGACGTAGCCGAGCCGCGACAGCGCATCGCGCAGCGAGAGCATCGCGGTGTATGTGGCGATGACAACGAGCTCGTCGCCCGCGGGCGTGCCGGCGATCGCGGCGCGGATCGCCGCGACCCAGCCGTCGACCACCATGACCTGGTCGCGCGGGACGCCGGCGTACTTCAAGCGGAGTGCGAGGTCGCGGCTGCGCAGACCGGTGACGGTCGCGTGCGCCACGCGCGGCGCGAGCGTCTCGAAGTCGGCGTCCCAGATCCACGACACGTCGCGCGAGTC
>JALYKF010000177.1 GCA_030774905.1 Chloroflexota bacterium | reverse complement strand
TGGCTCCGGATGTGGCGGCGCTCTGCGCGAGCGACGATGTCGACCTCGTGGTCGTGGCCTCGCCGACGCACCTCCACGCCGAGCATGCCATCGCCGCGGCCCGGGCGGGGAAGCACGTCTTCTGTGAAAAGCCGATCGCGCGCACTCTCGACGACGCGCGAGCGATGGTCGGCGCGTGCGACGACGCCGGCGTGCGGCTTGCCATCGGCCACGTCGTTCGGTTCTTCCCCGAGTACCGGCGCGCGAAGGAGCTGCTCGACGCCGGAACCTTGGGCCGCGCGGCCGTGGCGACGTTGACGCGGGGCACGCTGTCGGTGGGCGCCGCACGCGCGTGGTACCTGGATCCGGCGAAGAGCGGTGGCGTCGTGCTCGACCTCATGCTGCACGACCTCGACGTCATGCGCTGGTGGTTTGGGGAGCCGGCCCGCGTCTACGGCAAGCGGTTGATCGGCGGCGGGGCGCTGGACTATGCGCTGGCGACGCTGCGGTACGACGACCGCCCGATCGTGCAGCTCGAATCGAGCTGGGCCGAGCATGCCGGCTTCCGCACGACGTTCGAGGTCCGCGGCGATCGCGGCATGCTGGTGCATGACAGCCGCGCGGTGGCCCCATTCGTCGTGCAGGTGCCCGCCGGCGACGCCGGCGGCGGCGTGATCCCCGCACCGACCCTGCGCGAGACGCCGTACCGCCGCCAACTGCGCGATCTCGTGGAGCGGCTCGGCCGCGGCGAGCCGCCGCTCGTCGACGGACGGGAAGGATCGCGCTCGCTCGGGCTCGGCCTCGCGGTCATCGAGTCCGCCGAGCGCGGCGAAGTGGTGCGATGGGCGGCACCGGCGTGAAGCAGCTGCGCGTCGGGCTCGCGTCATGGGCCCACGTCCACGCGCCCGGGCTCGCGCGCACGCTCGCGTCGCTGCCGCAGGTCGCGTTCAGCGGATCCTTCGACGAGACCGGTGCGGGCCACGACGGCCCAACACACCCGACCCTCGATGCGCTGCTCGCCGCGAGCGACGCGATCGTCATCGCGTCCACGAACGCCGGCCATCGCCGCTACACCGAGGCCGCCGCGGCCGCCGGCGTGCACGTGCTCTGCGAGAAGCCGCTTGCGACGACTGCGGCCGACGGCCGGGCGATGATCGAGGCCTGCCGGCGCGCGGGCGTACAGCTCGGCGTCGCGTTGCCGGTGCGGAGCAGTCCGGCGGCGGGCGCGCTGAAGGCGGCGATCGACCGTGGCACCCTCGGCACCGTGCGAGCCGTGCGCGCGAGGAATCCCGGCCAGTACCCCGGCCGCTGGTTCGGTGATCCGCACGAGGCCGGCGGAGGCGCGGCGATGGACCACACGGTCCACGTCGCCGATGCGCTGCGGTGGCTGCTGGGCGACGAGATCGTGCGCGTGCACGCGGAGCTCGGCTCGTTCCTGTACGGGTTGGCGGTGGAAGATTGCGGCCTGCTCACGCTCGATCTCGCAGGCGGGGCGTTCGCGTCGATCGATTGCAGCTGGTCGCGGCCGGCGACGTATCCGACGTGGGGCGGCGTCACGCTGCACGTCGTCGGTGACCGCGGCACCGTCGACGTCGACGTGTTCCGCCAGTCGCTGACGCACTACGACGACGCCGCAGGCGCGACGAAGCTCGTCGGCTGGGGCGACGATCTGAACGCGCTCATGGTCGCCAGCTTCGTGGACGCGATCCTCGATGGGCGGCCGGTGCCCATCACCGGAGAGGACGGACTGCGCTCGCTCGAGGTCGTTCTCGCAGCGTACCGCTCGGCCGAGCTGGGCCGTCCGGTCGCGATCGCGGAGGTGGCTTAGCTCGGCTTGCGGTAGTGCACGCCGAGACGGTCGAGGAACGCGAGCGCCGCGGGCAGCCGCTTCTGGAACGAGCTCCAGTCGCGGGCCTCACGCGGCGACCAGGCGATCTCCGCGAGCGCGAGCACCCGGGGGTACGCCATGTACTCGACCTGATCTGTGGTCGGCATGTACTCGGTCCACATGCAGGCCTCCGGTCCAAGCACGTGCTTCGCGTCGTCGTCCGACAGCTCGGGGGCGACCGGCTCGTACCGGTACGTGTCCTCGATCGGCGTCATGCCGCCGATCGCGAGCGGCTCGTGCTCCGGGTCGGCTTGGTAGTGATCGAAGTACAGGTCCTCCTGCGGCGCCATCACGACATCGTGGCCCTGCTTCGCCGCCGCGATCCCACCCTTGGTGCCGCGCCATGACATCACCGTCGCGTTCGGCGCGAGGCCGCCCTCGAGGATCTCGTCCCAGCCGATGAGCCGGCGCCCGTTCGCGTTCAGGAATCGCTCGATGCGGCGGATGAACCAGCTCTGAAGCTCGTCCTCGTCGCCGAGCTTCTCCTTCTTGATCAGCTCCTGCGCCGCGGCGCTCTCCTTCCACCGCTTCTTCGGCGCCTCGTCGCCGCCGATGTGGATGTACTCGCTCGGAAAGATGTCCATCACCTCGCGGAGCACGTTCTCGAGGAAGGTGAACGTCGCCTCGCTCGGCGAGAAGACCTCGTCCGAGATGCCCCACGTCGTGCGCACGTCGAACGGACCGGGCACGTTGGCGAGCTCCGGGTACGCCGCGAGCGCAGCGAGGCTGTGGCCGGGCATCTCGATCTCCGGCAGCACCGTCACGCCCCGCGCCTGCGCGTACGCCACGACCTCTCGCGCCTGGTCCTGGGTGTAGAAGCCGCCGTGCCGGGTGCCGTCGTAGCCCGTGGGACCGCGGCGGGCGTGCCCGACGATCGTCTCTGTGCGCCAGGCGCCGACCTCGGTGAGCTTCGGGTACTTCTTGATCTCGAGGCGCCAGCCCTGATCCTCGGTGAGATGCCAGTGGAACGTGTTGAGCTTGAAGGTCGCGAGCAGATCGATGTACCGCTTGATGAACTCGACCGGGAAGTAGTGCCGGCCGACATCGAGGTGCAGCCCGCGATATCCGAAGCGGGGCGCGTCCTCGATGCGCACGGCCGGCACAGCCTTCGGTGATGCCGCGACGAGCTGCCGCAGGGTCTGCACGCCATAGAACAGTCCGCGCGCGTCACGCGCCGAGATCTCGACTCGGTCCGCGCCGACGTCGAGGCGGTAGGCTTCGGCGCCCTCGGGGGCATCCGATCGGATCGCGAGCGTGATCGCGCCGCCGCCGCCGATCGTCGCATCGACGCCGGCAAGCTCCTTCAGGTAGCCACGCAGCAGCTCGGCGATCGCACGCACCTCGGCGTTGCCGCCGGCGACCGCGATCGCGGCTCCGGCCGGGATCGCGAACGTGCCGTCACGCGCCTCCAGCGAGCGGGGCCACGGGATCACGGCATACCGCGCGGGATCGGCCATGCCGCAACGCTAGCCCGTGCCGGCTTGACCTGATCGGTAAGTGACCACTAACCTAATCGGCATGGACGGGGCACTGCGCGCGATCGCCGAGCCGCGGCGTCGCGAGATCCTGCGGCTGGTGTGGCACAGGGAGCGTTCGGTCGGGGAGATCGCGTCGCACTTCGACGTGACCCGGCCTGCGATCTCGCAGCATCTGCGCGTGCTCGAGGACGCCGGCCTCGTCACGTTCCGGCGGGACGGCCGGCGCAGCATCTATCGAGCGCGCCGCGGCGCGATGCAGGAGCTCCGGACGTACCTGGGGGCATTCTGGGACGCGGAGCTGGCCGGGCTGAAGGCGGCCGCGGAGCGCGCGGAGCGGGAGAAGGGGAGCTATGAGCACCGACGTCGACGTCATTGAGCGCGTGATCGACATCGCCGCGTCACCGGAGACCGTCTTCACCCTCCTGACCGATCCCGTGGAGTACGTGAAATGGAAGGGACGCGCGGCCGAGCTCGATCCGCGGGCCGGCGGCACCTTTCACGTGACGTTCAAGGACGCCGCGGTCCGGGGCACGTACGTCGAAGTCGTCCCCAATCGCCGGGTCGTCTTCACCTGGGGCTGGGACGCGCCGGGCGCCGCAGTCGGACCTGGCGGATCGACCGTCGAGATCGATCTCGAGCCGCGCGGAGCGGGGACGCGGCTGCACCTGGTGCACCGCGGCCTGCCCGCCGCCGAGCTCGCGAGCCACACCGAAGGCTGGGACTACTTCCTGCCGCGGCTCACATCCGTCGCAGA
>JALYKF010000176.1 GCA_030774905.1 Chloroflexota bacterium | reverse complement strand
CGCAGCTCGGCCGGCGCATACGGCTTCGTGACGAAGTCGTCGCACCCGGCTTCGCGGGCGCGCTCGCGGTCGGCCTGCATGGCGAGCGCTGAGACGGCGATGATCGGGATCTTCTTGGCCCAGGACTGGTCGCGGATCGCGCGAGTGACGGACCAGCCGTCGAGCTTGGGCAGCAGGAGGTCAACGAGCACCGCGTCGGGGCGCTCGCGCGTGGCCATCTCGAGGCCCGCGACGCCGTCCATCGCGGTGATCGCCTCGTGCCCCGCGCCGCGCACGATGCGGCGCGCGACGTCGAGGTTGTTGGCCTCGTCCTCGATGATGAGGATGCGGGCCATCAGCTGACCCCCGCGACGGCGGCCAAGGGCCGCACGTGCACCGGCATCGTGAAGCAGAAGACGCTGCCGCCGTTCGCGCCGCTCCCGACCCAGATGCGTCCGCCGTGCAGAGCCACGAGCCGCTTGCTGATGGCGAGACCGAGGCCGGTGCCGCCATAGCGGCGGGTCGTGGACGCGTCGGCCTGGCGGAACTCGTCGAAGATGTACGCCTGCGCCTCGGGGCTGATGCCGATGCCCGTGTCCGAGACCGCGATCGTCACCCAGCCCTCGGCGCTCGAGGCGGCGACCGTGACCGTGCCCTTGTCGGTGAACTTCACGGCGTTGGACATGAGATTCACGAGCACCTGCCTGAAGCGGGCGCGATCGGCGAGGATCGGCGGCACGTCGATCGGGATCTCGGAGCGCACGTCGAGGTCCTTGGAGTCGGAGTGCGGCCGCACGAGCGCGACGACGTCCTCGACGATCGGCCGGACGTCGACTTCCTCCACGTTGATCTCCATGCGCCCGGCCTCGATCTTCGACAGGTCGAGTAGGCCGTTGATGAGACCGAGGAGGTTGTCCGCGGCGGTCGTGACGCGCTGCAGGTCGGATTCCTGCTGCGAGTTGAGCTCGCCGTCCAGTCCGTCGAGCATCAGCTTCGAGTACCCGATGATCGCGTTCATCGGGGTGCGCAGCTCGTGCGACACGTTGGCGAGGAACTCGCTCTTCAACCGGTTCGCGCGCTCGAGCTGGAAGTTGTTGTCGCGCAGCTCGCCGACGAGGTCGGCGTTCTCCTTCGCGACCGAGACCAGCCGCGCGACCGTGCGCAGCGTACGGGCCTCGGACTCGGTGATCTCGGCCTCGCCCTTGAAGTACACCGACAGCAGGCCGGTGATGAGCCCACGGGTCGACAGCGGCACGTGCGCGGCGCTGCGGAGATTGCCGTTCGGGATCTCGCTTCGCTGCACGACGTCGGGATCGCCCGTCTTCGCGCTCAGGACGTCGGTGGCGATCGACGCAGCGGTCTCAGGCTCGATGTTGGACGTGCTCGCCGAGACGAGCTCCTGGTTCGCGCCTTCCCGCAGCACGATGGCGGCGGCGTCGGCCTTGACCAGGGCGACGAGCCGGCTCAGCGACTCCGCGAAGATGCGCTCGCGGTCGGTGACGCCGACGACGGCATCGGAGACGGCGTTGACCGTGCGAACTTCGTCGAGATACTCCTGCTGCGCGCGATCACGCTCCTGGAGCGACCGAGCCATCGTGTCGAACGCCCGCTCGAGCGTGCCGACCTCATACGGGGACCGTGCTTCGATCCGCACGCCGAGATCGCCGGCCTCGATCTTCTGCGCCGCGTCCGCCAGGTGCTCGAGCGGCGCCGTGATGGTGCGCGCGGAGCGGTACGACAGGACGACGACGGCACCGATAACGAGCACGAGCAGGCCGCCGAGGATCACGAAGAGCGAACGCTGGGCGTCCTCCACCGGCGCTGCGGCGACGAGGACCCCCAGCAGGAGCGGATCGGCGTTCGCGGTATGGGTGCGCTCGAGCGTGAAGATCCCAAAGTAGTTAGCCCCATCGACATTGATCGTCTTGGAGATCAGGTCCGATGGCGATGCGTCCACGTCCGCGCTGGTCGGGAACTGCGCCACCTCGTCGCTATCGATGCCCAGCGTGGCGGCGCGCGGCTGCCCGCGCCACAGGATCGCGAGCTGTGCGTCAGAGCTGGCTTGGATGGACTGTAAGAAGCTCTCATCAAGGACCGTTCCCACCATGATGTACCCGAGCACCTTGGTGTTCGCCTCGTCGCGGACGATCGACAACGCGCGGACGGTCACCCCGGCTGGTTCGTCGTAGAGGACGTAGGCCTGCTCCGGGCTCGCGTTGGCCCGCGCCAACAGGTCCGGACCAAGCTTCTCTCCTGGGGCGATGTCCTGGCCGCCCGTTATGACGCTGCCATTCACGTCGGCGTAGCTCAGGATGTCCGCGCCGATGCTGGACTTCGCGAAGATGAGGAAGCTTTGGGCATCGGCGATGGTGGCGGGCGTCAGGGACGTCACCAGATCGGTCGCGATGCGCTTGGTCGTGGGTAGACCGGCGACGAACCGCGCGCCGCGCGTCGCGGTGACGACGCGCGCTTCGACCGCCGACGTTGCGGTGTTCGCGATGATCGTCGCCTCGTCCTGGAACCGGGCCTGGACGAGGCTATTGGAGACGTACTGCGCGACGAACACGATGACGAGCGCGGCGAATAAGCTGACCGTCGCCGTGCGGAACACGAGGACGCGCAGCAGGCTCGGTGGTGCGATCCGTCGCAGCATCGGGTGTAGGCCCGTACCTCTCTTGCTACTACTCGCCTGCGACGATCTTCTGGCCCTCGGGACTCTTGACGAACTCGACGAGCGCCTTGATCGCCGGCTTCACCTTGGAGGGATCGACGTTCGTGGTCATGTAGCTGGGCTTTGAGATCTTCCAGGCGCCGCTCGCGAGACTCGCAAGAGTCGGCTGGACGCCGTCCAGGCCAACGAGCTTGATCGTCGATTCCTTGAGGTTCTTGCTGTTCAACGTCACCGTGCCAAGGGACCCCTTGAACGCACCGATGGCCTTGATGGTGTCCTGGGACTCGAAGATCTCCTGCACCTCGGCCGGATACTTCGGCACGTTGGAGCCGAAGACGTACGACTCGATGGTCGTCCGGGTGGAGCTCGCGGCCTCGCGCACGAAGGCCTTGACCGGGCCGGCGTTGCTGCCAACCTCGGACCAGTCCTTGATGCTGGCCGTGTACATCTTCGCGACCTGGTCCTTGGTGAGGTTCGTGATCGGGTTCGCGGAGTTGACGGCGACGGCGCTGCCGGTGAAGCCGATCGGGGTCAGGGTCACCTTCGCCTCGGTCGATCGCAGCTCACGGCCGATGTAGCCGAAATCCACGTCCCCCGTGTTCACATTCACGATGCTCGTCTCGGTGTCGATGTCGTTCAGCTTGAAGTTCACGCCGGGATGCAGCTCGGTGAACCGCTTGATCAGCGCGGTCATCGCCGGGTTCGCGCCGTTCGCGCCCGAGGCGACGTACTCGCCGGCCAGCGGGTCCTTCGTCTTCACCGGGGTCGGAAGCCCGCCGACGCCGCCGGCGCCGCAGGCCCCGAGGACCATCAGCGCTGCGATCAGGATCCCAACTCCCCGTCCCCACTGCCGGATATCCAAGGCTCGCCTCCAACCAATTACTTCGCTAGACCGCAGATGCTCCGTCACGCGGTCTAGGCCGGCATCCCTCAAG
>JALYKF010000175.1 GCA_030774905.1 Chloroflexota bacterium | reverse complement strand
GGTCCTGGGCGACGCGTCGACCGTGCTGGTCGCGGGGGCTTCTGCGCTCGTGGCCGTACTGATGGTGGCTGGCCTGGGGAATCCCGGGTCCGGGGCCGCGGGCCGACCGTCGACCAACGCCCCGGCGTCGGCGGTCCGATCCGCGATCACGCTCGCGACGGCCACCCCGGTACCCACGGCGCGGGCCACCCCAGTAGCCTCGCCGACGCCCACAGCGGCGCCCGCCGTAGTCGTATCGCCCTATAGCTCGGCTGGGCATCGGTACGCGGGGATCGCGATGCGTCCCGGCACCGCAATGCGCGCCCCATTGGCGGGGACGATCGAGGTCAGGCTCTACCAGTACATCGGCAACGAGGTCCGCGTCGGCTCGAATGTGCCCTCAGTGCCGTTCTACCCGTACGTGACGGTCGTCTCGGCTGATCGCCGGTTGACCTTCCGGCCGGGTGCGCTCGGCGTGGACACCGAGCTGCTCGTCCAGGACGGCCAGCGCGTCGCGGTCGGTGACCCGCTGTTCCGCGCGGCAGGATCGGGCCGGTCGTCGTGGGCGACGTTCTACGACCCAGCGATCCCGTTCCAGGTGGTCGTTTCGCTCAACCTCGTCCCAAGCGGGGCCGATGCGGACCCGCTGATCGACTACCTCGCCGATTGAGGCAAGGTGCCAGACCTAGCGGGAAGAGCTCGACGAGGAGGAACTCGAAGTGCGGTCGCTCGGCTTCTTCTTCTTGACGTCGGGGTTCTTCGCGCGTCGTTTCGCGTTCTTGAGGCGGGCTCGTGATCCGGTACGTCGCGACATCGTGACTCCTTTCGCGTGGATGTACTAAGGATGCGCCCTGCCGCCGGGTATTACCAGGAACGCTACTCGACGGGCCACATCAAGGCCCGCCGGGCGGCGCGCCGGAATGCGCGCTGCGTGTTTCCTTCGCTCGCTTCGGCGGCACGCGCAAGCAGCTCCGCGAGCTGGCTGTTGCGAAGCGGTCGGCCGATGGAGGCGATGGAGCTCGGCTCGTGCCGCAGCGGGCGGCCATCATCTCCGAACGAGGGCGATCATGGCGGGGAGGAGCGGAAGCTCGGCCGGCTTGCGCAGTGCCGCGACGAAGCCGCTCATTTCGATCGGTCGGACGAACCGGTGCGCCGACACGATGAACACCGGGATCTCGGCTGTCGTGGCATCGGCCTTCATCGCGCGGAGGATCTCGTAGCCGTCCATGCCCGGAAGACCGAGGTCGAGGATGACGAGATCGGGCTTCGGGTCGAGCAGCTGCAGCCCTTCCAGGCCGTCCGCGGCGAGCACGGGCTCATCCCCTTCATCGCGGAGCATGCGCGAGTTAGATACGTAAGCGGTGACGCAAACTCTACCAAGTCGGCGACCGAGCGCCGCCACCTATCCTTCGGGCGGGGCCTTAGCTCAGCGGTGAGAGCGGCTGCTTTACACGCAGCGGGTCGGAGGTTCGAATCCCCCAGGCCCCACCGGCCGCGTATCGCTAGCTGACGACCATCCAGGGCATCGCCGGCAACGGGAACAGGCGGACGTTGCGGCCGGCCAGGATGAGGGCGTCAGCGATCCCCTCAAGGCGACCGAGCTGCGTGGCGAAGTAATCCAGCCGCTCCGCGCCGCGGGCCTCGAGGTCGGCCAGCGCGCTCCCGCGCCGGGCGATGAGCTGCCACAGCTCGAAGTAGTCGCGCGACAGGTCATCGGCGTGCACGGTGAGCTGGGCTTCGTAGCGGCAGCGGGCGAGCCGGACGCTCGCGGTCTCGAACGTGGTCAGGCGCCCGAGCGACGCGAGGAAGTCGGCGCGCAGCCGGATGGCCTCGTCGCTGCCGGCGAGCGCGCGCGAGCGCCGATATGCCCGGCCGCGCGCCTTGGCCTGTACCGAGAGCTCGCGGTGGCGCTCATCGATCCGCTGGCGAAAGCGCTCGCTGCGGGCCGCGGTGGTGGTCCAGACGACGGGTGCTCGAGGTGGCATCTCCCTGCGATTATCCTGCCGCTCGACGCGTGAACAAGACTGTTCATGACCGGCCGGACGTGCGAAAATGAATGAGCCTGACCTCGCGCGCTCGCTCCTCCGGTCCGCCAGGACCATCGCCGTGGTCGGCTATTCAGCCAAGCCCGATCGACCGAGCAACTCCGTGTCCGCGTACCTGCGACGCCACGGCTACCGGATCATCCCCGTCAATCCGCAGCTGCGAGGCGCGACGGTCGACGGAGAGCGGTCGTACGACCGGCTCGTGGACATCCCCACGTCCGAGCACGTGGACTTCGTGGACGTGTTCCGTCGCGGCGAGCTGCTCGATGGGGTCGTCGACGATGCGCTGGCGCGCGGCGTGGACGCCATCTGGTTCCAGCTCGACCTCGGCAATGTCGACGCGGCGCGGCGCGCGGAAGCCAAGGGCATGCGCGTGGTGTGGGATCGGTGCACCGCGATCGAGCATCGCCAGCTTGGCGCGGACGACTAGGCGCTCACCAGCGCGACCGCGAAGTCAGCGCCACTTCCTTCGTGACGTCCTCGCCCGCGACGACGCGTGACCAGAACGGATCGAGCTCGAACCGCGCGTTGGCAACGCGCAGCGTCGCGATGAGCGCCCCGAAATCAGCAAGGCGATACGGCTTCGTGTTGACCTTCACCGTAGCGGCCCGGCCGCGGGCGACGAAGTGGGGCGCCGAGACGCCGGAGTGCGCTCCGGGGTAGCGCTTGGCATCGATCCGCTGCAGCGAGCCGACCGGCACCTGCTCGCGATGCGCGCCGAAGAACGTGCGGTACACCAGCTCGTCCCCATCGATGC
>JALYKF010000174.1 GCA_030774905.1 Chloroflexota bacterium | reverse complement strand
CGACGGTCCGGTCGCCAACATTCACGATGACGTCACTGTTCATCGTGCTGTAGTTGAGGAAGTACTCGCGGATCATGTCGCCCTTGTATCCCAGGCACAGGATGAAGTCGATGATCCCGTAGTGGGAGTACGTCTTCATAATGTGCCAGAGGATCGGCCGACCGCCGATCTCGACCATCGGTTTCGGGCGGAGATCGGTCTCCTCGGACAGCCGCGTGCCCAGTCCGCCGCAGAGAATCACGGCCTGCACGCCCGCCATAGTAGAAGCGCCGCGGGTTGCGCCGGCGATCAAACGACGAGCGGAGTGGGTATCGGGATGATGAATCGACCCCCGCTCGATCGATAGTCCTCCTGCTGTCTCAGGATCTCTTCGGCGAAATTCCAGGCAAGGAGGAGCGTCTCCTTGACGCCGGATGCCAGCAAACGATCAGGCGGCTCCACGGGAATGTGCGTACCGGGCGTCAGAAGCCCGTGCTTGAGCGGACTGCGATCGACGACGAAGTCGACGAGCGACGTGTCGATCCCGCAGTAGTTCAACAGCGTGTTGCCTTTCGCCGGCGCACCGTACCCCGCGATCCTGCCTCGCTTGCGCGTCTCGGTCAGCAGGGCGCGCAGATCGACACGCTGGCGCCGCACGTCAGCCACGAATGCCGTCAGCGGTTCACCGTCGGCTAACCGCATCGAGGCCTCGAGGGTCAGCAGCTCGCCGACAGAGATAGACGGCGTGCCGCTGCCGGAGATGAAGAGGCGGATGGACCCGCCGTGTACCGAGACCCTTCGGACGTCGACGACGCGCATGCCGTAGTCGGCCGTAAGCCGGACCACGGAAGCCACGCTGAAGTAGCTCAGGTGTTCGTGGTAGATGGTGTCGTAAGCCCGGCGCTCTAGGAGGTCGACCAAATATGGGAACTCGACGACGAACACGCCGCTGGGCGCGAGCAGCGCCTGGGCTCCCCGAAGCAGACCGTGAAGATCGTCGATATGTGCGACAACGTTGTTGCCGATCATCGCGGCGGCGCGGCCGTGCTCGGTGGCCAGCCGTTTGGCTGTCGCCTCGTCGAAGAACTCATCCACCGTCGGAATGCCCGCGGCATTCGCGACCTTGGCGATGTTGCGCGCCGGCTCGACTCCCAGGACGCGGAGCTTGCTTCGATCGAAGGCCCGAAGCAGGGTCCCATCGTTGCTTCCGATCTCAACAACGAGCCCGCCTGCTGGCACGAAACGCTCAGCGATCTCGCGCGCGTACGCGGCGAAGTGCGCCGGGATCGTCTCGGATGTGCCCGAAACATAGAGATAGTTCCGGAACATGATTTCTGGGGGTACCGTGAGGGAAAGTTGCATGTGGCCGCAACTCGTGCATCGGCACAGCTCAAGTGGGTAGCGAGGCTCCGGCGCTGCGAGATCCGCCGGCGCGAGGAACGAATTCGCGAGTGGCTGCGACCCAAGGTCCAGCACGATGTCAAGCGCGTCCGCCCGGCAGATTCGGCACGTTGACTTAGCCGTTGCGCAGGCTCCAGTCATACGGAATCTTCGGGCTGAACGGATCGAGTCGGATGATCTCCGCGGGGTCATGCGGGATCGTCGCACAGTTCGCGACCAGCGAATACGGCGCCGCGATCCCTTTGAAGCCATTCCACACGAACGGCGGGACGGTGATCAAGGAATGGCCGCCATCGCCGACGAACACCTCTTGGACCTCGCCTCGCGTCTTCGAGTCCTTTCGGTCATCGAAGAGCACGAGCTTGATGCCACCAACCGGGACCGCGTAGTTGATGGTCATGCGCTCGTGTAGATGCCAGCCCTTGATCACGCCCTGGTAGATCGTCGAGAAGTAGATCTCCCCGAACGCTTCGAAATGCGGGTCGTCTGCGCGCAACATGTGCATGACCTTGCCACGCTCGTCAGGGATCTGGCGCAGCGGCGTGATCCGCACCCCTTCGATCACTCCGCTGCCCCTAGGTAGCTGCGGTACCACGCGATCGTGTCGCGTAGCCCATCGCGCAGCGCGACGCGCGCAGCCCAGCCGAGGACCCGGTGGACCTTCGTGGTGTCGAGTCGCTGTTCGCGGATTTCGCCCTTCGTGATGTTGAGGATGCGGGGCTCCGGAAGCTTTCCGCCGACCAGCTCGCGGATCGCACTCACGACCTCGAGGACCGTTGCAT
>JALYKF010000173.1 GCA_030774905.1 Chloroflexota bacterium | reverse complement strand
CCGTCGCCCTTGCCGATGCGGCCGTGTCGCGCGCGGCGTTCGACGCGCTGGCCACGCGCGTCCTGCGCACGATCGCGATGGCGCATCGCGCCACCCCGTTGCGGGCCGGCGCATCCCGCGAGGAGGTGCGGAGCACGCTCGATCTCGCACCGAAGCGCTACTCCGCCCTCGTGTCCCGGCTGGTCGCCGACGGTCAGATCGTCGAGCGCGGCGCGGCCCTCGCGCTGCCGTCGCATCGCCCCTCGCTCACGCCGGACCAGGAGGCGAAGTGGGCGGCGGCGCACGCTGCGCTCGCGCGCGAGCCCCTGCAGCCGCCGAGCGCGGCGACGCTGCAGCGCGACTTCGGCCTCGACGTGGAGGTGCTGGTGGCGCTCGCGGACCGCGGCGAGCTGGTCCGCGTGGGCACCGATGGCGTGTTCCTCCCCGAGGCCGTCCTTCGATTCGGTGACGCGATCATCGACGCGCTCGCCGATGGTCCGATCACGGTGGCGAAGGCGCGCGATCTCACCGGCTCGAGCCGGAAGCACGTGCTTCCGTTGCTACAATTCCTCGACGATCACGGTCTCACGCGACGCGTGGGCGACGATCGCATCCTCATCCACGATCCGGACACCAGCCGGGCGCAGCTTCGTCGTGCGGTGCACCGCGCGCCCGCGCACAAAGGGGAGAACGAATGAAGTTCCGCGCCGTTCGCGCCGCCGATCTCGCGGGGGCCGACGTGACCATCGTTCCGTTGTTCGACGACAAGCAGGCGGCAAAGGCGCTGCCCCGCGGGAAGCGCGCCATCGTGGAGCGCCTGGCCGGCGAGCGGGGCGCGGCGACCCTCTACAACGTCTTCACGCACGTCGGCGGTGACAGGGACGGTCGCATCGTCGTGGTCGGCGCCGGCAAGCGCGCCGAGTACGACGCCGAGCGCGCGCGCAACGTCGCCGCGGCCGGGATCAAGTCGCTCTGGCGGACGGACGCGAAGACCGTAGCGATCTACGTCGAAGCCGCGGCGATCGGTGAAGCCCGCGCCGCGCAGGCCGCGGTCGAAGGTGCGCATTTCGCGATGTGGCGGCCCGAGGCGCATCGCAGCAAGCCCGACGATCGCCGCCTCCCGCCGCTGTCCACCGTGTCCATCGCCGTCGAGGGGGACGTACGCACCGCGATCCGACGTGGCGACGCCGTGGGCCAGGCCGTCAACACGGCGCGGCGCATGGCCAATGAGCCAGCGAACAAGATGACGCCGACGATCGTCGCGCAGGAGGCCCGCGCGCTCGCGAAGGAGGCGGGGCTCGACATCGAGGTCCTCGATCGCAAGAAGTGCGAGAGCCTGGGAATGTGGAGCTACCTCTCCGTCGCGCAGGGCAGCCACCAGCCGCCCCAGTTCATCGTGCTCCGCTACAAGGGCCGCGGCGGATCGGGGTACGACCTCGGCTTCGTCGGAAAGGGCATCACCTTCGATTCGGGCGGCATCTCGATCAAGCCCGCCGAGGGCATGCATCACATGAAGGCCGACATGACGGGCGCCGCATCGGTGATCGCCGCGATGAAGGCGATCGGAACGCTCAAGCCGAAGGTGAATGTCATCGCGGTGGCCCCGTGCACGGAGAACCTGCCGGGTGGGGGAGCGACCAAGCCGGGCGACGTCTTCACGAGCATGAGCGGCAAGACCGTCGAGGTGATCAACACCGACGCCGAAGGCCGGCTCGTACTCGTCGACGGCATGAGCTACGTCCAGCGTGAAGGGGCCACGCGGGTGGTCGACGTCGCGACGCTCACCGGCGCGATCTCGATCGCGCTCGGCGCGCACTTCAGCGGTCTCTTCGGGAAGCCGGCCGCGTTCGTGGAGGAGGTCCGGGCGACCGGTGCGGAGGCCGGCGATCGCCTCTGGCCAATGCCGCTCACGGATGAGTACCGCAACGAGATCAAGAGCGACATCGCCGACATCACGAACAGCGCTGGACGCGAGGGCGGCGCGATCAAGGCCGCCGCGTTCCTCGACGCCGCGGTCGAAGCCGGGACTCAATGGGCCCACCTGGACATCGCCGGGACGTTCTGGAGCGACCGCGATCGGCCACAAGCGCCGAAGGGGCCGCAGGGCCCGTCGGTCCGGACCCTCGTCGCGCTCGCGGAGCGATACGCCCGCACCTAGGCCCGCGGCGAACGCCGCGGATGGGCCCTCGG
>JALYKF010000172.1 GCA_030774905.1 Chloroflexota bacterium | reverse complement strand
GTGCGGGCGTACTTCGATCCTGCGGCGCCACTGAACCAGACGGAATGATCGCGGACGAGCTGTGCCTGCTCCCGGCCGTCGAGCTCCGACGGCGCTACCGGGAGCGCGCGCTGTCGCCCGTAGAAGTCGTCGACGCCGTGCTCGAGCGCATCGATCGCGTGAACCCATCGCTCAACGCATTCATCACCATCACGGCGGAGCGCGCGCGGGTCCAGGCCAGCTGGTGCCCGCCGAGAGCGGCGGCTAGGGGAGCAGCTCCCCGATCTGACCCGCCCCGCGGATCACGTCGGCGCTGAGCCGCCGCAGCCGCAGGTCGTTCACCCGCGCCATCGGCGCGGCGATCGCGACGGACGCACGTAACCGTCCCTGCCGATCGAGGACCGGCGCCGCGACCGCGGCGATATCTGCCTCGCTCTCCCCGGTGTTGACCGCGTAGCGGCGCTTCTTGGTCCGGTCGAGCTCGCGGAAGAGCTCGGTCCGCGTACCGACGGTGCGCTTGGTCACACGATCAAGCCGCTCGCGAGGGTACAGACCGCGCAGCTCGTCGCGTGAGAGTTGAGCGAGCAACGCCTTGCCGCCGGCTGTCGAATGTGCCGGCAGGACCATTCCGATGCGTGTCCCGACCCGCAGGACGTTGGTCGACTCGACGGAATCGACGAACAGCGCGTCGGACCCCCGCAGGATGAGCAGATGGACGGTCTCGCCGACCTCGCGGCCGAGTCGCTCCAGCGTCGGGCGGGCGATGGTCCGGATATCCATGTCGCGGACGATCGCGAGCCCGATATCGGTCAGCCCGGGTCCCGCGATGTACAGGCGCGTCGCCGGATCCTGGGCGACGAAGTCGTGGAGCTCGAGCATTGCCAGCAGCCGGTGGGCGGTCGAACGCGCGACCCCGAGCTCCTCGGCCGCGTCCGATACGCGCAACCGGTTCCGCTTCCGGAACAGCATCAGGAGTCGAAGCGCGTTGTCCACGGAGCCGATCGGATACGACGGCGCGCGTTTCGCGCGCGCGTTCTTCGCTGCAGAAATCCGCATGGCAGAACGACGGTAGCATCGAACCGTTCAGCCGCGGTACTCATCGGCGCGGCGTCCCTGGACGCCGGGTCTGCAGGCGAAGATCGCGCCGGCGTGCGGCTCGGCGGCCGCCTCCTCGGGGCTCAGCTCATCGCGCGCCGTCGTGATGTAGAGCGTGTCGAGATCGTCGTCACCGAACGCGCAGCTCGTCGGCTGGCTGACCGGCAGCCTGACCTCCGCGTCGAGTGACCCGTCGGGCCGATACCGGCGCACGGCCGAGCCGTCCCAGATCGCCACCCAGAGCAGGCCCTCCGCGTCGAGGGTCATGCCATCCGGCACGCCAAGCGACTCGGGTATCTCCACAACGCGCCGCCGGCCGGCGATGGAGCCGTCCGCCATCGCGAAGTCGAAGACGTCGACGCCGCCGGCGGCGCTGTCGATGAAGTACATCTGGCCCGAGTCGGACCAATCCATGCCGTTCGAGATCGTGAGGTCGCCGAGCACGCGCTCGACCCGATGCCCGGCATCGATCCGGTACAGGCCCCCTGCACGCGGCCGCGAGTCGAGGGCCATCGTGCCGGCCCAGAACCGGCCGGCGGGGTCGACCTTGCCGTCGTTCATGCGCATGTCCGGCCGATCGAGCTCAACGTCGGCCAGCATCGACATCCGACCGCCCTCGAGCGCGGCGAAGCCATCGCGGACCGCGAGCACGTATCCACCGCCCGACCGCAGACCGACCGCTCCGACCGGCTGCCCGATCGGCTGCACCCGATCGCTGCCGTCCGCCGGATCGAGCTCGTGGACCTCGCCGGCCGGGATGTCCACCCACATGAGCCGCTGGCTGCGGAAGTCCCAGAGCGCGCCCTCGCCGACGACGGCGCGAGCGTCGTTGACGACCTCGGCGGCGATGATCCGCACGTTGCGTGTCACCGCGGTGAGCGTAGGTCCGGGCGGCGCGAGCTCGTGTTCTGTGCGAGAGAACCCGGTTCTGTGCAGGTTGACCGATCGCGTGATCGCAGGTGGTATGGTGCCGAAAACGTCCACCCGCCGCGCCCACCCGGCGCGGGCGCATGCATTGGCCGCGGCGCGTTTCGCTGGCGCGTCGCGGCCACCTCCCTCGCGGTCGCGATCACCGGCGCGCCCCGTCATGTTCACCCGCTGTCGGCGCAGAACGGCATTCCGCAGCGTGGGCATAATGGGCTGGACGGCGCGGGGCCCGACAGCCCCCAGGGAGGGTCCATTGCGGAAGTCACTCGCCCTCGTATTGACGATCATCCTCGTTGCGACGGCGTGCCAGTCATCGACGCCGCCGAGCCAAAGTGGCGCGCCCGCGGGGTCGCGCGGCGGTCGGGTCGTCGGCGCCGTCGGGGAGCAGCCTGCATCGCTCTCGCCCGTCCTGGGCGACGACTTCATCTCGGAATCGATCTGGCGCAACTTCTATCGCCCGGTCGTCGACACCGATCCGAACACCGGTCAACTCGTCGGCGAGCTGGCGCAATCCTTTGGCCTATCGGCGGATCTCAAGACGATCACCTTCAAGCTGCGTGACGGTCTCAGCTGGAGCGACGGCGTGGCTATCACGGGCGAGGACTACCGCTACACCGCAGAGGCCGTCTCTCGCAGCAAGAAGAGCGCGGCGAACCAGAACTTCGCCGACATCGTCGGGTTCGACGACTACGTCGCGGGCACGGCCGACTCGATCAAGGGGATCGCGGTCAGCAGCGACGGCAAGACGATCACGCTGACTCGCACCGTCGCGAGCTGCGTCGGGATGCGCGAGGTCGGGATCCTCGCCCTGATCCCGCAGCACAGCTTCGTCAAGGACTGGAACAACAAGACCCTCGACGCTGCGAAGAACATCGACGACAGCAAGCTGAACGACGCACCTCCCGCATCGAGCGGTCCGTTCGTGTTCACCGCATACCGGCCGGGCGTCGACGTGACCATGACCCGCAACGAGAAATACTTCCGGGGCGCGCCACTGCTGGATGAGTACATCGTGAAGATCTACTCGGGCCCGCAGGCGCTCAAGGCGGCTCTGCTCACCGGCGAGGTCACGTTCGCCACCTACGTCCCCGCGGGTGACGTGGAGGAGATCCAGAAGACGGGCAAGGACCTGAATTACATCCGGGTGTCCACACCGACCGACAACAACTTCATCGGCTGGAATGTGAAGTCGGCGGCCTCGCCGTGGCTCGCGGTCAAAGAGGTCCGGCAGGCGCTGTGGTACGGGCTGGACGTGAAGGCCGCACTGCAGAAGATCATGCTCGGATACGCGACGCAGACCTACACGCATACCGCGCCGTCGTTCTGGAGCTACCCCGCGGGCGGCGCCGGTCTCAACCACTACGACTACAACCCGGCGAAAGCGAAGCAGCTCCTAGAAGGCGCCGGCGCGAAAATGGGCTCGGATGGCGTCTATCGGTGGACGAACGGCCAGCCCATGAGCATGAAGATCGATGGCGTCGGTGGCGGCGCGCCTCCCGGCCTGGTCATCGAGATCGCGCAGGAGCAGTACAAGGCGATCGGCATCAAGATCGTGCCGAACCTGCTCTCGTTCCCGGCCTTCGTCGATCACAACTTCAGCAAGGCGCCCGACCGGGACGGCACCTTCTGGGGCTGGACCCCGGGCGGCCCCGAGGGTGAGCCCGTCTACCCGTTCTACGACTCGAAGGGCGCGAACAATCTCTGGAACTATTCGAACCCCGCCGCCGACAAGGCGATCGAAGCCGGACGCGACGGTCCGGATTGCAGCCAGGGCGCGCGGCAGAAGGCGTACACGACCTTCAATCAGATCCTGAACGAGGATGCCGCCAACACGTACCTCTGGATGCGTGACTTCATCGCGTTCTCCAGCAAGTCCCTGCAGGGCTTCGACCCGAAGCCGTTCAGCTTGTACTCCGACTGGAATGCCCAGATGTGGTCGATCAAGAAGTGATCGCCGAGCAGGTGGCGCACCGCGCGAGCTGATCGGCGTGTGTGAAGGGGCCGGCGCGTGACCCGATTCGTCGTTCGCCGGCTCCTTCAGGCGATCCCGACGGTCTTCGGCATCCTCGTGCTGACGTTCGCCCTCACGCGGTTGTCTCCGACGGATCCGATCTCGATCATGTTCGCCGCTCGCCCCGAGGTGACGCCCGAGGCGAGAGCCGTGATCCGGCAGGCGTACGGCCTCGACGACCCGATCCCGGTGCAATTCGTGAAATGGACGGGCCAGATGGTGACCCTCGATCTGGGCACCTCGATCTTCTATCACCGCCCGGTGCTCGAGCTGATCCTCGAGCGCCTCCCGAACACGCTTCAGCTGTCGCTCGCAGGATTGGCGGTGTCCGTCGTGATCGGTATGCCGCTCGGCGTGGTCGCGGCGTTCTATCGAGGGCGGCTGCCGGACCACGCGATCCGGATCCTCTCGGTCCTGTTGAATTCGGTCCCGGATTTCTTCCTCGGTCTGTTGCTGATCCTGTTCCTCGCGATCCAGCTGCGCTGGATCCCGCCCGGCAGCATGAATGCCGTCGGTGAGTACTGCACGTTCTGCTGGGATCGCGGCTGGCACCTGCTCGGTCCGGTGACCCTCGCCGCCGCGGGTGGCATCGCCGCGCTGCCGCGCTTCGTTCGAACGGAGGTGCTGGAGGTGCTCGGCCAGGACTACGTCCGCACGGCGCGGGGAAAGGGCCTGCGGGAGCGGAGCATCGTCGTTCGCCATGTCCTGCGGAACGCGCTCATCCCGGTCATCACGATCTTCGGCGGAGTGCTCGCGATCCTCGTGAGCGGCAGCGTGATCATTGAGGTCGTCTTCAACTGGCCGGGACTCGGGCGCCTGATCTTCGACGCGGCGAACTCGAAGGACTATCCGATCGTGCAGGCCGGCGTCCTGCTGGCGAGCGTGCTGCTCGTCATCTCCTACATCCTTCGTGATCTGGCGTATGCGTGGGTCGATCCGCGCATCACGTTCGGCAGGTAGAGCGATGGCCGCGGAGAGCCCGGAGGCAGCCGGCGGAGGGCGCGGCTTCTGGTCCGACGCCTGGTGGCGGATCCGGCGTGATCCCACGACGCTCGTTGCGATGGCGGTCCTCGCCGTGCTGGTCACCGCGGCGGTCGCCGCGGATCTCCTGGCCGATCACCTCTTCCGGACCGGATTCAGCACGCAGGAGCTCACGCGGGCCTACGTCGGTCCGAGCTTCGAGGCGCCCAAGTACTGGCTCGGCACCGACAGCCTCGGACGGAGCGAGATCGTGCGGCTCCTGTATGGCGGACGCGTGTCGCTGTTCGTCGGCGCGTTCGGGTCCCTTGTCGCGATGACCATCGGCATGACCGTCGGGATGACCGCGGGCTACTTCGGCGGCTGGTGGGACGATGTCGCGGTGTGGGCGATCACGACGATCGACAGCATCCCGTTGATCTACCTCTTGATCATGATCGGCCTGTACTTCCGGCTCGACGCCCTGACCTTGAGCGCCTTCATCGGCGGCATCGCATGGCTGGGCGCGGCGAACCTCGCACGCGGACAGACCATCGCGTTGCGCGACCGTGAATACGTGACCGCCGCTCGCGCCATCGGGACACCGGCGCCAGGGATCATCGTGCGCCACATCATGCCCAACGTGCTGCCGATCATGATCGTCGTCCTGATGCTTGCCGTTGGGGGCACCATCCTCGCGGAGTCCGCCATCTCGTTCCTCGGCTTCGGGATCCAGCCGCCGCAGCCGAGCTGGGGCAACATGCTGAGCGGCGCTACGCAGTTCTACTTTCGCGGGCCACACCTCATCGTCCTGCCAGGACTTGCGATCGCGATCACCGTGCTGTGCGTCTTCCTGATCGGCGACGGGCTGCGCGACGCGCTCGATCCCCGGCTGCGCGGGACGACCTTCGTCGACCGGCGCTGAGCGCGATCCAGAACGAGAGCGAAAGGAGAGGTCCGATGAGCGCAACTGACGCCGAGCTGATCGCGCTGTACGAGCGGGTGGACAACACCGGCCGGTGGGGGACCGAGGACGAGCTCGGCACTCTCAACTACATCACGGCGCCGGCCCGCGTCGCCGCGGCGGGTCTGGTCGAGACCGGCGACGTCGTGTCTCTCGCGCACCCCATCTCGCCCCGCGAATCCCAGCCGCCGGGCCGGGTCGCGCAGGAGATGCAGTACGAACGGCCGCCAGACAGTGTGGGCGTTCCCTGGAATGCCGGCGACCGCATCACGCTCGAGATCCACGCGGCGTCGCTCACCCATGTCGACTGCGTGAGTCACATCGCGAGCCATCACCACCGCGTGTACAACGGCCGTGACTACGACGCAGTCGCGAAGAGCGACGGCATCAACCACGGGTCGGTCTTCGCGCAGCGCGGCGGGATCGTGACGCGTGGGGTGCTCCTGGATGTGCCGGCGGCGCGCGGGATCCCATGGGTACCCGCAGACGGAGAGGTCACCGTCGGCGATCTCGAAGCCGCCGAGACCCATGGGCGGGTCCGCGTGCGGTCCGGTGACGTTCTCGTGCTGCGGGTGGGCCGTGCGGCTCGGATCGCGTCGGAAGGTGGCGGCGGGCCGATGTCACCGGGTCCGAGCGCGGACGCGATCGAATGGCTACACACGCGACAGGTGGCCGCGTATGCGGGCGACGCGCCGGATCGGGTGACCGCGCGCGGAGCCGCCGTACTCACCGGGACGCTGGGCGAGGCGGACTCGAAGGCGGCGCCGACGCAGTTCATCTTCCCGCTCCATCAGGTCGGCATCCCCGCCATGGGGCTCGTCCTGTTCGACGGGTGCGCCGTCGAGGAGCTCGCGGCGACGTGTCGCCGGCTCGGCCGCTACGAGTTCCTGTTCTCGGCTGGACCGCTGCCGGTTCGGGGCGGGACCGGCTCGGCGATCAACCCGCTCGCGATCTTCTGACCGCTAGGCGGCGGACTGCTTCGGGGCGGACATCGCCTTGATGCCGAGCGCGACAGCACGCCTGCCGCGGCGATGGCGATCAAGACCCAGCGGAGCTGATCGGACAACGAGGCCGAGCAGCGCGTCGAGCGACCAGGTGCCGAAGCCGACGAGCGCGATCGCGATGCCCGCGGTCGCGAGGGGGAGGGGGAACTCCCGGCCCACCGTGCTCCATGGTCCTCCCGAGTCGGCGTGTGCCGCGCACGGACAACCGCGAGCGATGCCCGCGTAGTCCGGCGACTAAAGTTCGAGTCGGTACATGCCGATGAGAGTGCGCGTCTGCCGGTGCAGGCCACGGT
>JALYKF010000171.1 GCA_030774905.1 Chloroflexota bacterium | reverse complement strand
TCGGTGTGACCGGCGACCTCGCCGTGGCCACGAACAAGTTCAACGTCACGGCCGCGACCGGTAACACGACGATCGCGGGCACGCTCGGCGTCACCGGGGCCGGCACCTTCTCGAGCACGCTCGGTGTCACCGGAGACTTCGCCGTGGCGACGAACAAGTTCACGGTCGCCGCAGCGACCGGCAACACGCTCGTCGCGGGCACGCTGACCGTGACCGGAGCATCCGCGCTGAACGGCGGCCTGACGGTCATTGGTGGTGCGACGAACCTGGGTACCGCAGCGTCGGCGCCAGTGCACATCATCTCGAAACAGCTGACGAGCCCGACCACGACGATCGGCGCGAAGACCGCCAGCTGCACGCTCACCACCTCGAGCGACACCGCGGGCAAGGTCAGCTTCACGACAGCCAGCGGCACGATGACCGCGAGCATCGTGTACTGCACGATCAACTTCAACGCGGCATACGCGGTCGCGCCGAGCGTGGTCATCTCGCCGGCGAGCAGCACGGCGGCGAGCGGTCACTGGTTCGTCACTCCAGGGACGGCGAACTTCACGATCTCGAATGACGCCACGCTGCCGGTAGCGAGCACCGCCTACACCTTCACGTACCTCGTCATCGAAGGCCAGTAGACTCGCCCGCGGTGCGAGACAGCGCAATCGTTATTCCGGTCAACGCCCTCCGCCGACTGCTCGTCATGCTCATCGTCATCATCGCGTTGATCGCCATCCTCTTTGTGGTCCGTGCGCAATCGTTCCGGGCCGGGGTCGCGAATCTGTTCGCGCCGAGCGGCGCCGACCTGGTCGATCACAGCGCGTACCAGGCCGTGTTCCTCACGAACGGCTCGACGTACTTTGGGAAGCTCCAACCCCAGGGCGAGGACTGGTTCCTGCTGTCGGACGTCTTCTACCTCTCGTCCACCGAGCAAGGCGGAGCGCAGCTCATCAAACGCGGCTCGGAGTCGCAGGGGCCGAAGGAGCCGATGATCATCCCGACGCAGCAGATCCTGTTCATCGAGAACCTCCGGGACGATGGCGATGTCGTCGCCGCGATCAAGAAGTTCAAGTCCGGTCAGCTGCCGATCGCGACCCCGCCCCCGGCAACGCCCGCGCCGGCCACGGCCGCGCCGACCACCCCGCGCCCCAGTCCGTCTCCGAGCCGGTGATGCGCCGCGTCCTTCGCCCGCAGCTATCTCGCGCCGTGGCGCGCCGGCTTGCGATCGCGTTTGTCGTCTTCGTCCTTGCGTTCGCCTGGGGACAGTGGTGGGACTTCACCGTCCCAACCCTCGGTCGCGCTCACTACCAGGCCGTGTTTCTGGCCAACGGCCAGACGTACTTCGGTAGCTATTACGACCGCATCGGGGCGTACGCGAAGATCGAGGACGTGTATTACCTCCAGCAGACGCCGAACGCCGATCCGAGCCAGCCGGCGGATACGAAGATCGTGCGGCGCGGCAACGAGCTCCACGCGCCCGCGTCCCGGATGCTCATTCCGAAGTCGGCGATCCTGTTCGTCGAGGATCTGATCGACGCGTCGCCGATCGCGACGTTCATGCGGAACGACGCGCCGTGAAGCGGTACGACCCGCGACGTGATCCGGTGCGGGTCGCGGGCGTCTGGCTCCGCTGGATCGTCCTTCCGGCAGCGCTTGGCCTGCTCCTGTCCGGAAATATCGACGTCCGGTCCCTGCCGTTCGTGGGTCCCGAGCGGCTGAGCGCGGTCCTCCTCTTGGACGGCCAGGCGTACTTCGGTCACCTTGATGACTCCGGCGAGGGTGGCACGCTCGTCCTGCGCGACGTCTATTACTTCCAGAACGCCGATGCCGCTGCGACGAAGCTCGGGGTAGGACTGGTGAAGCGCGGGGCCGAGGCGCACGAGCCGGCCGACGGGATGCGCATCAATCGCGATCGCGTGCTCGCCGTAGAACGCGTCGGCCTCGATTCGCCGGTCGCGCGCGCGATCGGTGTGGAGCGCGAGATCACCGGGGCATCGTCGCCGGCCCTTTCTCTGAACAAGCCGGCGATCGCGGGCGTGGACGCATTGTCCGGCCAGCGCACCGCGGCCGAGCATGCGATCGCGCGGGGATACGTCGCAGGGATCGAACAGCTCGGCAAGCTGAACGAGCTCGTCCTGCCAATTTCCAAGGCGCAGGCCCAGACGGTCATCGCGCAGGCGACGGCGGATCTGCGCTCCGTGCGGCTGAGCGCCCTCACCGGCCTTGGCCGGGTGCTCGGTCTGGGTGCCGCCGAGGCTGAGGCGTACGCGCGGACGACCGATCCGCAGCTCGATGGTCAGTCGTTCGCGAACGATGCGGGCATCCTGCTCGCGCCCGAGGTCAATGCGCTGGTCACGCGTGCGTCAGCCTTGTACGCGCAGGTCGGTGACGCCGCGGCAAAGGCGCTCACCCAGGCAAAGCCAACGCCGTCTCCGTCCCCGCGACCCTAGCGGCGCGAACCCTCAGCCCCGCGCATCAGGGGATCGCGTGGAGCGCGCGCAGGAGGTTCACGAGCACCGGGTCGTAGACCCCGCCGATCACGAAGACCGTCCAGAACACCCAGAGCTCGATGGACGCGTTGGCAGCGACGACGGCTGCGCCCCCGATCCGAAGGCGACCGCGCGGGCGCAGGTAGCGCTCGACGAGCGCCCACCCCGCCAGCAGCGCGAGCAGGGGAGCGACGGCCGCGGCATATCGGATGTCCTTCAGGAGGATCCCGAAGCCGACGAACGACACTAGCGCCGCCGCCGCGAGGCGCCGCGCGCCAACATCGGTGCCGACGACGGCCGCGCCGAAGCCGGCAATGGCCAACATCGTGACGGCGGGGGACAGGATGAGGAAGTCGAGGATCGGCTGGTAGAACGGGCCTGATCCGTACGTGAGCTCGTAGCCGCCCGGCTCCGCGCGATACGAAAGGAAGATGCGCTCGAGTGCGACAAGGTCGCCGGGATGTCCTCCGGCCAGGGTGAAGCCAAGGGCGTACACGATCGGCGGACCGATCACGAGCGACAGATCCCACCAGCGCAGCCGGCGCGGCGGCCGGATGAGGAACATCGCCGCCACGGCGACGGCAAACAGCGCGAAGGATTCCTTGACCCCGAAGGCGATCCCCATCGCGACGATGGCCACGATGTAGTCGAGCGGTCGCGCGGGGCCGAAC
>JALYKF010000170.1 GCA_030774905.1 Chloroflexota bacterium | reverse complement strand
CAGCTCGCGATGCCGAAAGCCAACTACGACACGTGGTTCAAAGAAACGTACGTCGTCAGCGAAGAGGACGACGTCTTCTGCATCGGCGTGCCGAACGCGTTCGCCCGCGAGTGGCTCGAGAACAAGTACCGGACGCACGTGCGGGCGTCGCTCCAGCGCCTCGTCGGCCGGACCGTCGACGTCCGCTTCATCACCGTGCCGGGCGGCGCGGCCCCCGCGGCCGGCGGCGGCCAGCGACCCACGAATTCCGGATATTCCGGCCAGAATTCGGCCGGCCAGGGTGCCTCGGTGACGCCCGTCGCGCCGCCGTCCGAGCGCCGTGGCGACGCGTCGCCGGTCACGGCGATCCTCAACCCCCGGTACACGTTCGCCACGTTCGTGGTCGGCTCGAACAACCGGCTGGCGCACGCGGCCGCGCTCTCGGTGACGGAGCGTCCGGGTCACTCGTACAACCCGCTGTTCGTCTATGGCGGGAGCGGACTCGGTAAGACGCACCTGATGCACGCGATCGGGCACGCGGTCCTGTCGCGTCACCCGAAGAAGCGCGTCGCGTACGCGACGAGCGAGAAGTTCACGAACGAGTTCATCAACTCGATCCGTGGGCAGAAGTCCGAGGAGTTCCGGGAGCGCTACCGGCGCATTGACGTGCTCCTGATCGACGACATCCAGTTCATCGCCGGCAAGGAAGGCACCCAGGAGGAGTTCTTCCACACCTTCAACGCGATCCACGAAGAGGGCAAGCAGATCATCATGTCGAGCGACCGGCCGCCCAAGGCGATCCCGCAGCTCGAGGATCGGCTGCGCTCGCGATTCGAGTGGGGCCTCATTGCGGACATCTCCGCGCCGGATCTCGAAACGCGGACGGCGATCCTTCGGGCGAAGGCCGAGGCTGCGAATGTCGCGGTGCCGCCGCCGGTCATCGACTTCCTCGCGCAGCGGATCGTCTCGAACATCCGCGAGCTCGAGGGTGCGCTCACTCGGATCGTCGCGTACGCGACGCTGAACGCCGTCGCGGTGACCACGGAGCTCGCGCAGACGATGCTGCAGAACATCCTGTACAACCCGCGCCGGCAGTCGCTGTCGCCGGAGCGCATCGTCGAGACGGTCGCGAAGTACTACGGGGTGCCGTCCGACCAGCTGCGTGGCAAAGCACGCGACAAGCAGATCGTGCTGCCGCGGCAGATCGCGATGTACCTCATGCGCGAGGAGACCGAAGCGCCGCTGCTCCGCATCGGCGAAGCGCTCGGCGGCCGGGACCACTCGACCATCCTCCATGGCTGCGAAAAGATCGAGCGTGAGATGGGCGAGAACGACGATTTCCGTCGGGACATCAACTCCCTGCGCGAGCTGCTCTACGCGGAGTAGTCCGGTCCCCGCGTCTGGCTGTGTGGATAAGGGCCCACGCCGTGTGGATAAGACCTCGCAATCGTGGACAACCGCCCCCTTACGGTGTCTTGGAGGGGTCGCCGTGTAGCATTTCGCGACACAGCCGGAACGGCTCTCCCGGGCCGTCCCCACCGCGTCCCCGGGCCGTCCACCGCGCCGAAGACCACACCGAGCAGCACCAGCGCGTCGAACGACCGGGAAGGGTCATAGTCCACAGCACTACTGCTGCGACTGGCGTTCTAATCAATCTCTACCTACGAGGACGTGGAGGGGACTGGGTGAAGGTCAGCTGTCTACAAGAGAACCTCGCGCGCGGTCTTTCGATCGTGGGACGCGGGGTCTCGACGAGAGGGACGCTCCCGATCCTGGGCAATGTCCTCCTCAAGACGGATGGCGGCCGCCTCAAGCTCACCGCGACGAACCTCGAGATCGGCGTGAACTGCTGGGTGCCGGCCAAGATCGAAGATGAAGGCGCCATCACCGTGCCAGCCAAGCTCTTCACCGAATTCGTGAACCAGCTTCCACCTGGACCCATCGAGATCGCGCTGAATGTGCGCACCAAGACGATCCACCTAAAGAGCGCCACCACCGAAGCGAATCTCAAAGGTCTCGACGCCGAAGAGTTCCCGATCATCCCAGCCATCCCGGACAAGCCCACCACCCGCATGTCGCAGAGCGTGCTCCGGCGAATGATCAATGAGGTCGCCTTCGTGGCTGCCACCGACGACTCCCGACCCGTGCTCACGGGCGTCCTGACCACGTTCGAGGGCACCGAGGTCACCATGGCCGCGGCCGATCCATACCGGCTCTCCGTGCGCCGCGCGCCGCTCCTGTCGAAAGTGGACCCGAAGGTCGAGATCATCATCCCCGCCCGCAGCCTCTTCGAGGTCGCACGCATCGTCAACGATTCCGAGGCGCCGGTCGACATCCTCGTGACGCCGAACGGCAGCCAGGTCATCTTCCACACCGATGAGGCGGACCTGGTCTCGCGGATCATCGAGGGCCAGTTCCCGAACTACCGCCAGGTGATCCCGACGAGTCACGCCACCAAGGTCACGGTGTCCCGCGACGAGCTGCTCAAGGCCACAAAGCTCGCCTCGTACTTCGCCCGCGACGCCGCGAACATCGTCCGGTTCGCCGTCGATCCGGCCCAGGAGGTCCCGCTCATCGTCAGCGCGACAGCGGCCGAGGTCGGCGACAACACGTCGCGCGTCGACGCCAGCGTCGAGGGTCCCGCGACGGCCATCGCGTTCAACTCGCGGTTCGTCGCTGACGCGCTCGGCAGCCTGGTGGCCTCGGAGGTCGCGCTCGAGCTCGGCGGTCCGCTCGCACCCGGCGTCGTGCGCATCGTCGGCGACGACAGCTACCTCCACGTGGTGATGCCGCTGCGAATTCCGTCTTAATCACTCGTGCGCGTCCGCTCGCTCCTACTCGAAGATTTCCGCAGCTACGCAAGGACCGAACACGTGCTTTCACCGGGCGTCACGGCGCTCGTCGGTCGGAACGGCGCCGGTAAGACCAACGTCCTGGAGGCGATGCACTTGATCGCCCGCGGCGATTCACCGCGCGCGCGTGACGACGCCGAGCTCGTCCGGTGGGGCGCCAACACCGCGCGCGTCTCCGCCCGCGTTGAGCGTGTCGATGACGCCCGCACCGTCGACGTCCTCCTGTTCTCACCACCCGATGGCGAGCGGCGGCGTCCGCGCCGCTACTTGCTCGATGGCGCCGGCAAGCGCGCCGACGAGGCGATCGGTGAGCTCGCGGTCGTGTCCTTCTTCCCCGAGGACGTCCAGCTCCTCGCGGAGGCGCCGAGCGCGCGCCGCCGCTATCTCGACGCGATGGTCGCGCAGGTCCATCGACGCCACCGCGCGGAGTGCAGCGAGTACGGGCGCGTGCTCGAGCAGCGCAATGCGTTGCTGCGGGCACTGCGCGATGAAGGCCGGCCGACGACGGAGCTCGCGTTCTGGGACACCGAGCTCGTGCGTCTCGCGGCGTCGATCTCACTGCGCCGCCTCGAAGCCGTGCGCGAGCTCGTCGCGCCATTCCGGGAGGCCGCGACGCGATTCAGCGGCGCGGATGCGCTCTCGCTCGCGTACGCGGCCCAGGTCGAGGGCGACACGCTCGAGGAGCGCAGCGCCGCCTATCAGGCGCTCCTCGGGCAGAAGCGCGACCGCGAGCTGTGGCAGGGGACGACGCTCGTCGGCCCACATCGCGAGGATCTCGCGGTCAGCGCGCATGGCCGGGCTCTGCCGACGTTCGCGTCGCGGGGCGAGCAGAGGAGCGCGGTGCTGTCCCTGAAGCTGGCGGAGGCCGCCTGGATCCGCGAGCGCGTCGGCGAGCCCCCGGTGTTCCTCCTCGATGACGTCCTGAGCGAGCTCGATCCCGGCCGGCGCGACGCCCTCGTGGACGCGCTTCCCGACGACGCGCAGACCCTGCTGACCGCCGCGTTCGAGGCCGGCGTGCCCGAGCGGCTCATCGAGCGGGCCGCCGTGATCCGGGTGAAGGACGGGATCCTGGGATGAGCGGGATGAGGCCGATCGGCGGGGCGATCGAGCGCGCGCTGCGCAAGCTCGGCATCGACCGCGACATCGCGCGCGTATCCGCGCTGGACGCGTGGTCCGAGGCGGCCCGCGAGGTCTTCGGTCCCTCGGCCGACGCGACGCGCGCCGTCGCCCTGAGCGACAGCGCGCTCGTGGTCGCGGTCCCCGACGCGAGCTGGTCCGGAGAGATCCGGCTGCGCGAGACGGAGCTCGTCGCGGCCATCGCTCGCCGGGCGGCCAGCGACATCACACACATCCGGACCGTGCCCGCCGTGACCCGGACTCCCTAGACTTCCGTGGTGCGGCAGACCGGATTTTCGACGAAGGTCGGATCGACCACGGAGCTCCGGCAGGGAAGCTCCGACGTGGTCGTCGTGAGCGAGCCGACGCTCGGCGCGACGCTCCGGACCAAGGGGCGCTTCTATTTCCTGTGCGAGGTCGTCCCGCAGGGCAAGCAAGGCTCGGACGTGGCCCGAGAGGTCGCCGACCTCGTCCGCGAGCAGTACGAGTACGACCTCTCGGCCGGCATCGAGGGCGCGATCCGCAAGGCGCTTCGCGACGCGAACCGGCGCGCGGCGCACCGGCTGCGCGACCAGCACGGTCGCGTCACGCTCCACGCGGCATGCGCCGTCATCGTCAACCGCGAGCTCTACGCCGCGCGCATCGGCCAGGCCCAGATCTTCCTCGTTCGGCGGGCCCGGCTCTTCCTTCCGGGCGACGACCCGAACGAGCTCGCCGACTTCGTCCATCGCACGACGACGCGGCGCGCGGCCTCGCTCGGCAGCGATCCCGATCTCTTGCCCGCGGTCTGGAAGCAGACCATCGAGCCGGGGGACACCGTCATCCTCGCGGGTGGCAACGCGGTCGCGGCGCTCGGAGCCGATGCGCTGCTCAACGCCGCGGTGACGCTGCATCCGCGCGCGGCCGCGGAGCATCTGCACAACCGGTTCATGGCGGAGGGCGGGACGGGCAGCGACAGCGTCGTGTTCATCGAGGTCTCGCCGGCGACCACGACGGCGCCGCGCCTCGCATCCGCGCCGGAGCCGAGCCGCCCGCCGGAAGAGGTCCTCGTCGCCGAGGGCATCCGATCGCGGATCGACGCGATCTGGAGGCACCGGCCGCGCCTCGGCCGCGCGGTCGGGTCGGTCGCGGCACCCGCGGCGGGCGCGGTCGGCAAGAGCTTCGCGATCGGTCTCGAGCTGCTGCCACATCGGACGACGACCCTCGGCGGCCCGATGCGCACCGCACGCGAACGGAGCGCGCGGCAGCAGCGGATGGTCACCGTGCTCGCGCTCGCGCTGCTGCTGATCTCGGCCGCCATCGGCACCGTCGTCGTGCGGGACTTCCAGGCGAACAACGTGGTCACGAGCTACAACCTCGCGGTCCTTTCCGCGTCGAACGACCTCGACTCGGCGCAGGCGTTCCTCGACCGGAAGCCCAACGCCGACGAGGACCGGGCCCGGCAGAAGCTCGCCTCGGCCCGGGCCCACCTGGTCGAGGCGTCCACGTCGACGGCCGTGGACCAGGCGCAACTCGACAAGCTCGCCGCCCGGGCGAACGCGTTGTCGGACCGCCTGAACAGCGTGCTCCTCGACCTCTCGGTGCTCGCACCCGGCGCGAAGCTGACGAGCTTCACCCAGACGCAGTTCGGGCTCTACGCGGCCGACCCCGGCAGCGGACGCATGTGGCGGGTGTTCGAGGACAAGCCGGGTTCGACCATCGCGGGCCCGGTGCTACAGAAGGGCAAGGCCGGCGTCGGCACTCCGCTGCTCGTGACCGCGGTCGACAACGCCCTCTTCAGCGTTGACGATGCGAACAAGATCTGGAAGGCGGAAGGCAACACCGTCGTCGAGGCCACGCCCGCCGGCACCGACAAGTGGAAGAGCGTGACCGGACTCACCAGCTTCAGCGGCAACCTCTACGTGCTCGATGCCGCGTCGGGACAGATCTGGCGTCACGAGGAGGACCGCGGCACGTACCTCGCGGCCGATCCGGTCCTCGCCCAGGCGCTCGCACCAGGCGCCATCACATCATTCGCCGTCGACGGTAGCATCTGGATCACCACGACCGCCGGTGATGTCGGCCTGTTCAAGCGCGTTGGCAGCGCGACCACAGCGACGAAGTCGGACTTCGCCATCAAGTGGCTCGGCGATCCGGTGAAGGCGTCGGCCATCCAGGCGATCGACTCACAGCGGAACATCTACGTGATGGATGCAGGGGCCCGCACGCTCGTGCAGCTCACCCGCGACGGGCGCGAGATCGCGCGCTTCGACCTGCCCAAGGACCTGGCTCCCGCGACCGCGTTCTTCGTGTCGGAGGGCCAGCGGATCGTCTACACCGCGCATGGCTCGAAGATCGCGACGACCGACCTCAGTCGGTGATCCCCTTCTCGGATGCGAATCCGACGAGGGGACCCGCGCTGGTCAACCGGCTTCTGCTCTTCGTCAACATCGTCGTGTGGCTGTACATCGTCAGCCTGCAGCGCACGCCCGGCGCGCTGGAGGCGTTCTTCGAGCGCTACGCCTTCGACTGGTCGCGCTTCACGCACGACCTGCAGGCCGGCGCGTGGAGTATCGATACGTTCGTCCCACTGTTCACGCACATGTTCCTGCACGGTGGGTGGCTGCACATCATCGGCAACATGCTCTATCTCTGGGTCTTCGGCGATACCGTCGAGGACCGCCTGGGCAGCCCCAATTACCTGCTCCTCTACGTGCTCTGCGGGATCGTCGCGGCGGTCGGACAGGGACTCGTCGCGCCCGCGCCGATGCTCGGTGCGTCCGGCGCGATCGCCGGCGTGCTCGGCGGCTACCTCGTGCTCTCTCCCGGCGCACGCATCCGCACGCTCATCTTCCTTGGCATCTTCATCACGGTCGTCCAGCTGCCGGCCGTGATCGTGATCGCGTTCTTCGTCGTGATCCAGTTCATCGAGGGGTTCGCGTCGTTGCGCCTGGGAGGTCACGCGGCGACCGAGCACGTCGCGTACTTCGCCCACCTCTTCGGATTCTTCGCAGGCATCGGGCTCGTTGTGCTGCTCCGCGACCGCGCGCGTCAACAGACCGCGCCGTATGGCCGGTACGGGTAGCATTTTCCGGTGCCCGACTCAGTCCCGCGTTCGGGCCTGGTCATCTGCACCGTCGAGTCGGTGCGCGTGCACGTCCTCACCGGTCAGCACGTCGTGCTCCTGCAGCCAAAGGACTCCGACCGCCTCGTGCCGATCTGGATCGGCGCCGATCAGGCGCACAGCATCGCGACCCGGATCGCCGGGATCCCGAGCGACCGGCCCCTCACCCACGATCTCACGATGTCGATGCTCACCGCGTGCGGCGTCGAGATCACCCGCGTGGTCGTCAAGGACCTCGTCACCGACTCGTCCGGCCAGGGAAGCGTCTTCCATGGGAGCGTCTTCCTGCAGCTCGGCGACCGCGAGATGGAGATCGACTCGCGCGCGTCCGACGCCATCGCGCTCGCCGTCCGCTGCGAGGCGCGCATCCTCGTTTCGCAGGGGGTCGTGGACCGCGCATCGATCGCGGCCTCGGGCGACGACGGCGAGACTCCCGGGGAGCTCGGCGTCTTCCGCCAGTTCATCGAGAGCCTGCCCGACGACCCGAACCCGAGCAGCGGCTGATCACCGGCACACGTCGCTCATGATCGATCCGGCGATCTGGCCGCTCGACGCGAGCGCGGACCGGCGCGGGCGCCTCCGCATCGGCGGTGCCGACGCCGTCGCGCTGGCGGACCGGCTCGGCACGCCACTCTACGTGTATGACGCGGCCACGATCCGCGACGCGTACCGCCGGTACGCCGCGGCATTCAAGGACCTGCGGCCGGTGCGGATCTCGTACGCGATCAAGGCCTGCGCGCTCCGCGGCGTCGCTTCCATCCTGAGCACCGCCGGCGCCGACGCGAGCGCGGCCTCGCTCGGCGAGCTCCTCGCCGCGCGGCGAGCGGGCTTCGCGATGGCCCGCACGCAGCTCCATGGCAACGCGAAGACCGACGATGAGCTGCGGGCGGCGCTGCGGATGGGCGTCGGCCGCATCGTCATCGATGGTGCGGATGAGATCGATCGGCTCGCGCGGATGGTGGCGCGGCGGACCCGCCCGCAGCCGGTGTGGCTGCGCGTCTCACCCGGCATCGGCGCCGACACACACCCGCACCTGCGGACGGGCATCCTCGACAGCAAGTTCGGCGCGCCGATCGCCGGCGGCGATGCGCTCGCGCAGTGCCGCGCGATCGCCGCGACGAAGGGTCTGCGGCTCGTCGGCCTGCATGCCCATCTTGGGACGCAGCTGCACGAGGCCGAGCGCTACCGAGAGCTCGGCGCCGCGCTCGCGGCGCTCGCAGGGGAGGTCCGCGCGGCCACCGGCGTCGCGATCAAGGAGCTCGGCGTCGGCGGCGGGCTCGCGACCCCATTGCGCCCCGGAGACCCGGTCCTCGATCTCGCGGCGTACGCGCACGCGATCGCAGGGCCGATCCGGTCCGACGACGCCCTCGCGACCGCGACGATCTACCTCGAGCCCGGCCGGTCCCTCGTCGGCCGCGCCGGCGTGGCGCTCTACCGGGTCATCGGGACGAAACGCGTGGCCGGCGTCCGGACGTTCGTCTCCGTGGACGGCGGGATGGGCGACAACATCCGCCCTGCGCTGTACGACGCCGCATACACGGCGATCCTCGCGGACCGCGCGAGCGCAGCGCCGGCCGAGCACGTCGCGGTCGCCGGCAAGTACTGCGAGAGCGGCGACCTGCTCATCCGCGACGTCGCCCTGCCGACGGCCGAGCCGGGCGACGTGCTCGCGATCCCCGCGGCCGGCGCCTACAGCGTCGCGATGGCCTCCAACTACAACCACCACCCGCGCCCGGCGGTCGCGCTCGTCGATCGCGGCCGGGCGAAGGTCATCCGCAAGCGCGAGACACACGCGGACATCTGGCGCCTCGAGCGCTAGGGAGGGCTAGCGGGGCCGCAGCCACAGCGACAGCCGCAGCAGCAGCAGATCGCGGATCGCCTTGAGGATCACCTTCGGCGGCGTCCCCTTTGGCTCGTGGTGCATGCGCGGGTGATGGGGCACGCCCACTTCGCGGGTCACGACGCCCTTCGCACGCAAGGTGATGAGCAGCTCCGGCGAGAAGAACGCGCCGTTCGATCGGACCATCGCGAGCGGCACGCGGCTGAAGACGTCCGCGCGGAAGAGCTTGAACG
This sequence comes from Chloroflexota bacterium, assembly GCA_030774905.1. The sequence goes on along the minus strand of JALYKF010000170.1, from coordinate 6,609 downwards.
CGCAATCGACGTCCCGCCAATCGCCCGCGAACAGCGTCCGGATCACCCGGTTGTAGACGCGCGAGACGATGACGTGCCACAGGCCGTATTCGAGGGTGAGCCGGTAGCCCAGGACGGCGTCGACGCCCGGCGTCAGCGCGGCGAGGAGCGTGCGGAAGTCGGCAACGTCGAACTGCTGATCGCCATCGGTGAAGAAGATGAACGGCTGCGTCGCGCTCTCGAGGCCGGCGCGCACCGCGCCGCCGTAGCCGCGGCCGGGCTGATGGTGGATCACCTTGATCCGGGCATCGGTCTGGGCCAGCGCGTCGGCGAGCTCGCCGGTGTGGTCGGTGCTGCCGTCGTCGACGACCGTCAGTTCCACGCGCTCCGCGTAGCGAGGGAGGATCTCGAGCGCCCGCGCCACCATCGGCGCGACGTTGAGCTCCTCATTGCGGGCGGGGAAGAAGAACGAGAGGCCTGATAGCCGTTCGGTCACAGCGCGATAACGCTAGCGTTCCATACGTGGAAGCCCCGCGCCGCGCGGTGAGCGATCGGTGGATCGCAGTGGCCATCGGATGCCTTGCCGTCTTTGGGTATGTCATCGCGGGATGGGCCGCGCCGACCGTCTACGACTACTACGGCCGCCTCGCCGACGCGTTCGTGCACGGCCGTTACTGGCTGCTCGAGAACCCGCCGTGGCTCAACGAGCTGCTGTCGTGCGGCGACGGACGGTGGTGCGTCGCGTACCCGCCACTGCCCGCTGTGCTCTCGATCCCGCTCCTCGGCTTCGGTACGGCGACGGCGCAGGACCTCGTGTCGCAGATCTCGGGCGGCGCGTCGGCCGGGTTCTTGTATCTGGCGCTCCGGGCGTACGGCGCGCCGCGCTGGGTCGCGGTCACCGGCGCGCTCCTGTCGGCATTCGGGACGACGCTCCTCTTCACCAGCGCCGACGGCCGCTCCTGGTACGCGGCGCATGCCGTGGCGATGCTCTTCACGACGATCGCGTTCCTCATCGCCGCGCGCGGCGGCCCGGCCTGGGGCGTCGGCGCCGCGATCGGCCTGGCCACGCTCGCCCGGCTGCCCGTGGCCGCCGCGACCCCCGCGCTCGCGCTCCTCCTCGCGCGGCGCGGCGATCTGCCGTTCCGCACCGCGTTCGTGCGCGTGGTTGCCGGCGGCCTGCCGTTCCTGCTCGTGTACGTCGGATACAACCTCGCGCGCTGGGGCACGGTCACGGATGCCGGCTACGCGCGGCTGACCGAAGGCGACTTCTTCTTCGACCACGGCTTGTTCTCGCTGTCGTACCTGCCCCGGCACCTCTACGCGATCTTCATGGAGCCTCCCGACCTCGTGCCGAACGTGTGGTACTTCCTGCGCCCGCGGTTCATCGGCATGAGCCTGTTCCTGACGACGCCTGCGCTCCTCTTCGTGTTCGCGGGCCTGCAGGGCGTGCGGCGGTCCGCCGTCGTGGCGGCGACCGCGCTCGCCGCCGCATTGGCCCTGGTGCCCGACGTGACCCACGGTACCGTCGGCTTCGCGCAGCTCGGCTACCGCTTCAGCATCGACGCGCAGCCGTTCCTCATCGCGCTCGCCCTCGGCGGTGACGCGCTCCGCGATGGGGTGTGGCGCCGGCGACCGTCGATCCTGTTCCTCGTCGCATCCGTGATCGCGATCGTGTTCAACATCTACGCGACGGTCGCGATCATTCGATTCGGCTTCTGGCAATGAACGCGAGCGACCGGACGCGCCGGCAGGCGAACATCGCGATCGCCGCGGTCATCGTGGTCGGCGTCGCCGTGCGCCTCCTCGTCACGCGCGCCCCCGGGTTCCCGTCGGATGTCGCGACGTTCATGGCGTGGGCCGAGAAGCTCGCGGCTGTCGGCCCCGCGCACTTCTACGAGCCGGGCTACTTCAGCGACTACCCGCCCGGGTTCCTCTACGTCCTGTGGCTCCTCGGCCGGCTGTTCGATGGCGACGCCCTTCGATTCGCCGTGAAGGCCATCAGCATCCCGGCCGACGTCGGGATCGTGCTCCTCATCGTCCCGCTCGTTCGTCGGCACGCGGGGAACGCCGCGGCCGCCCTCGCGGCCGGTGTATGGATGCTGCAGCCGGCGCCGATCTTCGCAGGCCCGTACTGGGGCCAGGTCGATGCGGTCGGGACGGTCCCGTTCCTGGCCGCGCTGCTCGCGGCCGGCGCGCGCCGCTGGACGATCGCCGGGCTCCTTGCCGGTCTGGCGACGATGACGAAGCCGCAGTTCGGTCTCGTGTTGGGGGTCGTGCTCGTCGCGGCGGCCGTCGAGCTCGCACGGTCGCGTGACGGGCGGCCGCTCGTGCGGTCGGGCGGCGCTGGGCTCGCAACGCTCCTCTTCCTCGCGTTCCCATTCGGCATGACGCCCGGCGCATTCATCGCCCTCATTCGCACCGCGGCGGAGACGTATCCGTACTCGTCGCTCTACGCCTTCAACGGCTGGTCCGTCGGGCTCGATTTCTGGACCAGCGATACCCGATGGTTCGTCCCGGGGGCGGTCCTGCTTGTCGCCGGGCTCCTGGCTTCGCTCGTTCCGCTGTGGTGGCGACGCGACACGGCCGCGTTGCTCGCCGTCGGCGCGGCGACCGTGATGGCGTTCTACTTCCTGCCGACGCGTGCGCACGAGCGGTACCTGTTCCCCGCGCTCGCGCTCCTCCTGCCGTTCGCGGTGACCCGGCGCCGCATCCTCGCGCCGTATCTGGTGCTCTCTGGCCTGTTCTTCGTGACGCTCTACTTCGCGTTCACGCGGTACGCGCAGAACGACCTGCGGGCACCGGAGTGGCTCGACATGACGGTGTTCGGCCGAAATGGCCAGATCGGGATCGCGCTCCTGTTGATGGGCGCGGCGGCGTTGATCTGCTGGTCGCTCCTCCGTGGCGACGCGCGGCTCGAGCCGACCCTCGACCTCGACGTGCCCGCGGTCGCCGCGCTGGAGCCTGGCCCATCCCGATGGACGCTCCCGGCCGGCTTGGGCGTCGGCGGACCGGCGCTCCGGCGCGACATCCTCATCGCGCTGGCGGTCGCACTCGCGGTCCTCGGGACCCGCGGGTTCCGGCTCGACTGGCCGCGCGACATGTATTTCGACGAGGTCTATCACGCGCGCACCGCGTTCGAGCTCCTCGCGCAGCGCGAGCCGTACGAGTGGACCCACCCGCACCTCGCCAAAGAGATCATGGCCATCGGCATCCTCGCGTTCAGCAACGACCGGGTCGTCGGGACCGAGGGCGCGCCCACGGACGTCACGGCGTTCGCCGTCACGAACGACGGCACGCGGATCTTCGGCCTCGCGGACGGAACGATCGAGGTGCGGGCGCGAGATGCGCAAGACGTGCGGCTGATCGGCCACATCGCCTCGACGCCACGGTTCGTGGGCATCGACCAGGACCACGTGTACGTGGTCGGCGACCGCGACCTCGCGGATCTCTCGCTGACCCGGCAGCACCCTGACGCGACTCGAGCGCTCACGAGCGCGGTCACGTCGGCCGCGCTGATCGGTGGCCATCTTCTCATCGGTGGCGCGACGGCGACGTCGGTCTACGCGTCCATCGACACTCCCGCAACGGTCATCAACACAGGGGCGATCGGATTCGCTGCGAAGAACGACGGCAGCGAGGCGTATCTCCTCGATCCAGCCGGGAGCGTGCACGTCCTCGAGACGGTGAATTGGATCGAGACGAAGACGTACCCGAGCGTCGCGAAGGAGCGGGCCATCGCGTTCGCACAGGGCCCGAACGCGATCGTCCTCGCGCGCGCGGACGAGCCCGCGCTCGACTCGATCGATACCAACGACGGCCACCGCGACACCGTCCCACTCGCGAACGCGCGGACCGGCACCTTCGCCGGGCCCGTGACGACCATGCTCGTCGTGCCGCGCACCGACTTTCTCTACGCGATCGCGGACGGCCGGATCGTCGTCGTCGACGTGCACGGCCTCTCGCCGTTCGCCGCGATCGCGACGTCCGCCACGAGACTCGGCGTCGATGGCACCGGCGACACGCTCGTCGCGCTCGCCCCGACGGGCACCGCCGAGCGCATCGACACCGGTCGGTTGGCCCTGTCGTGGCGGCTGCCAGGCGTCATCGCCGCGGCGCTGCTCGCGTTCGTCCTGGTGCTGCTCGCGCGACGCCTCTTCGCCTCGGCGATCCTCCCCGTGCTCGTCGGGCTCGCGGTCCTGTTCGACAGTTCGATGTTCGCGCAGGCCCGCATCGGCATGAACGACGTGTACGTCGCGCTCTTCATCGTCTCGGCCTGGTACTTCATCGTCGCGGCCCATCGACCGCGGCTCTCCGCGCGCGCGGACATCCTCATCGCCGGTGTCCTCCTTGGCCTCGGCGCGGCATCGAAGTGGGCGGCGTTCTACACGCTCGCCGGCGTCCTCGTGGCGGCGCTCGCGGTGACGGCCTACGCGTACGCGAACGGGCGGCCGGGGAACGGCGGGCCGCTCGATCTGCTCGCCGGAAAGGGCCGGAACGCGGCGCTCCTGTTCGTGTCATTCGCGGTGATCCCCGTCGGCATCTATCTCGCCAGCTACGTGCACTGGTTCGGCGGCCCGACGGCGCCGTACGGCTGGGATCTCGTCGAGCTCACCAAGCAGATGTACTGGTATCACTCCGGACTGACGTCCCCGCATCCCGCGGCGTCGCCGTGGTGGAGCTGGCCGATCGTGCTGAAGCCGGTGTACTGGTACTTCGGGCAGTCGGACAACGGGAACAACGCGTACATCTACGACGCCGGCAACATCGCGCTGTTCTGGGCGGCGCTCGTCGGGACGGTGTGGTGCGCGATCGCCGCGATCCGCGCTCGCTCGGTGGTCCTCGGGTTCGTGGTGTTCGCGATGCTCGTGCAATACGTGGCCTGGATCCCGATCGCGCGGGTCCTGTTCTTCTACCACTTCTTCACCGCGCTGCCCTTTTATCTACTCCTGCTCAGCCTCTGGCTCGCATACTTGTGGCATACAGGCCGCAAGGCCTTCGTCGTCACGTACCTGTGCATCGCCGCCGCCGCGTTCGCGTACTTCTACCCGTTCGTGTCGGGGCAGCCGGTGCCCGGCTCGCAGGCCGCGATGTTCTTCGTGCTCCCGACGTGGCAGTACGACTGCCAGTTCTACCCGACGTTCGTGTGCCCGCTGAACGCGCCGAGCGACGTTCCATTCGCGGCGGTCGCGCTGCGCATCGGCGCGGCCGGGGGCCTGGCCGCGATCGCCGCAGGCGCGTTCTTCGTGCTCCGCGCGCCGGACCGTGCCCTCGCGGGCGCACGAAGCGTCCTAGGGCGACGCGCTCGGGGTGGGAGCGACGCTGGGTGACTCCGTCGGGCTTGGGCTTGGGCTTTGGGTCGGGCCCGGCGACGGCGACGCGCTGGGTGACGCGCTCGCGGGAGCCGGGACCGGCACCGGGGTCGCAAGGAGCGCGCCCATCGCCCCGGCGATGCCAACGAGGATCAGCAGCGCGAGGATGAGCGTGCCCGCGAGCGCGCGCGACACTGCGGGACGCCGCGCCGCGTAGACGATCACCGTCACGTTGTCCTCGCCACCGCGGGCCTTCGCGAGCGCGACGAGCGCGTCGGCGGCCTTGCCCGGCGCATCGCGCATGGCCGCGGCGATCTCCGCATCCGCGACGTGACGCGTGAGGCCGTCGGAGCAGAGCACGAGGCGATCACCGGGCTGGAGCGTTTCCACGAAGATGTCGGGCTGCACCCCGCGGGCGTCGCCGAGGAACCGGGTGATGCCGTGCGCCGTATCGCCGCTGTGGTCGGTCGTGAGCTGGCGCACCGTCCGGCCGCGGATGAGGTACGCCCGGGAGTCGCCGAGGTTGGCGACCGCCGCCTCGCGCCCGCGGATGGCCGCAGCGACGAGCGTCGTCGCGGCGCGCGTGAACCGCTCGTCGGATGATGCCTTGAGCACGGCGGCGTTCGCGTCCTGCACCGCGCTCCCCAGCGCGGTCCGCGCGCTGTCGCGGAACGATGGCGGCGCGAAGGACCGCGCGAGCGCGTCGACCGCGGCGGTGCTCGCGATCTCACCGCCGGCCTCGCCGCCGACGCCGTCTGCGACGGCAATGAGCGTGACCCCGCCGTACGTGCGGGCCAGCCAGCGGTCCTCATTGCGCTCGCGAACGAGGCCCGGATCGGTCCGGGCCGCGAAGTCAGTCACTCTTCTTCGTGCAGTCCTTGCCCGAGACGTACCGGACGTCCACATAGGTGCCGCGTCCAGCCTGGGTCCCTGGGCCGGGATCTTGGCTCACGACCTCGCATGCGGATCCCTGCGCTGACGCGACGTCCCACCGCGCGTTGAATCCGGCGTCCTGGAGGGATGCGATCGCGCGATCGAGCTTCAGTCCGGTGACGCGGGGCACGCCCGTCGACCGGACTGCGCTCGTGGGCGTCGCGGTCGTCGTGGAGCCGCCGATCGTGGTCGAAGGGAACTTCGCGAAGAACAGGACGACGCCCACCAGGATCGCAAGAACGACCCCGAGCGCAAGGAGCGAGTCGAGCCTCGGCCACCGGCGCGACGACGACGCGATGATCGGCCGCAGCACGCGGGTGACCGGATCGTTGATCGCGTCCGACAGTGCCCGCGCGAACGCGCCAGCCGAGGCATAGCGGCGGTCGGG
>JALYKF010000169.1 GCA_030774905.1 Chloroflexota bacterium | reverse complement strand
TCGCGGATCGACAGCGCCGAGCGGACGAGATCCATGTTGGTGTGCGCGGTCGTGATCCCCATCGCGAGGCAGAGTAGGCCCGGTCCAGCGAGCCGACGCGGATCTGCGATGACCCCCTCGACCGGCTCGGCGCCACGCAGGAGCACGGCGGCCGCGACGCCCGGCCCCTCGCACACGACGTTCATGCACGGGTAGAGGCCGTGCGAGACGTAGACGTACGCGAAGCCCGCGGGTCCGAACATCGGCACGGTGCGCGGCGTCATACCGCGATAGGCATGCGACGCAGGATCGCGCTGTCCCAGGTACGCCTCCGCTTCGACGATCCGGACGGCGCGACGACCGCGGGGCCCGTCGTAGACGAGGATCTTGCCCAGGAGGTCACGGGCCACGGCGCGCGTCGGGCGGTCGTAGAAGCCACGCGGCAGGCGCGGGCCGAGGCGTTTCAGCCGCGGATGGTCCCGCCGAGCTTGTGCAGCACCCGACCCTTGATCCGGCTCACGACCTTCTCGACGTCGGCATCGGTGAGCGTGCCGGTCTGCGAGCGCAGCACGAGCCGGAGCGCGAAGGACTTCTTGCCCGCGCCGACCTGCGCCCCGCGGTAGACGTCGAGCAGCGTCACGGATTCGAGCAGCTCCTTCGCCGCGCCGGTCACCTCGTCACGGACCGCGGCATAGGCGACCGCCTCGTCAACGATGAACGCGACGTCCCGGAGCGCGGCCGGGAACTTCGGCGGCGCCTTCGCCGTGCGCGGCTGCACGACCGCCATGAGCGACTCGAGATCGACCTCGCCGATGTACGTCTCGGCCGGGAGATCCCAGCGCTCGGCGACGCGCGGGTCGAGCTGCCCGATCATCATCGCGAAATGACCGTCGTGGAGCCGGGTGGTGGAGCGGCCGGGGTGCATCCCCGGAGCGGCGGCGTTCGGTCCGGAGAAATTGCCCGCGTTGATCCCCTTCGCCATCGCGGCGAGGAGGCCCTTCACGTCCCAGCGGTCCCAATCGCGCGGCCGGGTCAGCCACATCTGTTCCTCGGCATGGCCCGCCAGCAGGACCGCGATCGTCCAGCGCTCCTCGGGTAGATCGCCGGCCCGCGGAAGGTAGACCGGTGCGATCTCGAAGATCGCGAGGCTGTCCCGGTGCTTGAAGTTGCGCGCAGCCGTGTCGAGGAGGCTCGCGCGGAGCGTTGGACGCGCGACCGACTGTCCGGCCGATGTCGGGTTCTGCACGCGGATCGGCTCGGGCGCGATCGGCGAGCCGTCGGGCGTGAGGCGCCCGAGCCACGCCGGATCGATGAGCGAGTAGGACACTGTCTCCTGCAGCCCGAACCCGCCAAGGAGGTCGCGGACGCGCTCGCGCAGCTCCTCGAACGGATGGCGCTCGTGAAGCGGCAGCGGGCCGTCGGGGATCCGTACCGGGATCCGGTCGTAGCCGACGATGCGCGCGATCTCCTCTACGACGTCCTCGGGAATGCCGATGTCAGTGCGGATCGGCGGGGGCGTCACGACGAACGTGTCGCCGGACTCGGCGTACTGGAACCCCAGGCGGGCGATCGCGTCGAGCGACTCTTCGCGCGGGATCTCTACGCCCAGGATCCGATGGACGTCGCTGAACCGGAGCTTGATGTTCGGCCGGTGCCACGGCTTCGGGTACACGTCCGTGGCGCCGACGAGCCTCGCCCCGGCGTGCTCGACCAGCAGGTGGACCGCCCGGGCGAGCGCGAGCGGTACGAGCTCCGGGCTGAGGTTCAGGCGGAATCGCGCGCTTGCCGCGCTCTGCTGCGACAGGCCGAGCTTCTGCGCGGTCCGGTCGATACCCCGCGGCTCGAAGTTCGCGCACTCCAGCGCGATATGCGTCGTGCCCGGGCGGATCTCCGAGTCGGCCCCGCCGAGGATGCCGGCGATGCCGAGCGATCGCTCGCCGTCAGCGATGACCAGCACGTCCGGCGAGAGGAGCCGGTCGACGCCGTCGAGGGTCCGGAGCGACTCGCCCGCGCGCGCCCGCCGCGCGACGAGCGCGTTCCCCGTCAGGTGGTCCGCGTCGTACGCGTGGAGCGGCTGGCCGAGCTCGAGCATCACGTAGTTCGTGATGTCGACCGCGTTGTGGATCGGTCGCATGCCGGCCGCGACGAGCCGATCTTGCATCCATTTGGGCGACGGACCGATCGTCACGTTCTCGAGGTACGCCGCGCCGAACCGCCGGCAGCCGTCGGGGTCCTCGACACGGACCGCCAAGCGCTTCGGATCGAGGTCGTAGCGCAGCTTCGCGATCTGAGGCTCGCGTAGCGCGACGCGCTGCACGGCGGCGAGCTCGCGCGCGACCCCGACCGCGCCCATGCAATCCGCGCGGTTCGGCTGGAGCTCGAGGACGAGGACCGGATCGCCGAGCGCGTCCGCGAGCGGCTGTCCGACCGTGAGCTTCCTGTCGAGGATGAGGATGCCCTCGTGGTCCGCGCCGAGCCCGAGCTCCTTCGCGGAGCAGACCATCCCTTCGCTCATGATGCCGCGCATCTTCTTCGGCTCGAGCGTGAGCCAGCCGTCGCCATGACCTTCGCGCAGCTTCGCGCCCACCTCGGCATAGGGCACGACGTCGCCGGCCGTGAGGTTCGTCGCGCCGGTGACGACGGTCTTCTCCCTACCCTCGCCATACTCCACGGTCGCGAGCACGAGCTTGTCGGCGTTCGGGTGCTTCTCGAGCGCGGCGATCCGTCCGACCCAGACGTGCTCCCACCCTCCGCCGGGCCGCTCGATGCGATCGACCTCGGTGCCGCTCATGTGCAGACCGCGGCCGATCTCCTCGGCCGAGCCGCGCGCATCGACGTACTCCCGCAACCACGACAGCGGGACGCGGATCGTCGGCACTAGTTCGATCTCGGCTTCGCCGAGACACGCTCAAGGCTGGTGGTCTCGCTCGTCGGGGCAAAGTCCCTCCTCGCTCGTTTGGTCACACGGACTCCAGGTAGCGCAGGTCGTTCTGGTGGAACAGCCGGATGTCGGGCGTGCCGGTGAGCAGCCCGGCCAGCCGGTCGACGCCACCGCCGAACGCGAAGCCCTGGTACGTGTCCGGGTCGTAGCCGACGCGGCGCAGCGCATCGGGGTGGACCATGCCGCAGCCGGCGGCCTCGATCCAACCCGAGCCCCAGCACGTCGCGCAGCGGCCGCCGTCCGTCACGCCGGTGCCATCGCACACGAAGCAGTCGAATGCGATCTCCGCGGACGGCTCCGTGAATGGGAAGTAGTCCGGACGGAAGCGGACCTTGCGCTCGCCGCCGAACAGCTGACGCGCGAAGCTGTAGAGCACGCCCTTCAGGTCCGCCATCGACATCTTCTCGTCGATCGCGAGCCCCTCGTACTGGAAGAAGATGCTCTCGTGGGTCGCGTCGGTCGCCTCGAAGCGGTAGCAGCGGCCCGGCACGATGACCCGGATCGGCGGCTTACGCTGCTCCATGATCCGGATCTGCATCGGCGAGGTGTGGGTTCGGAACAGCATCGGGCCCATGTCCCGCCCGGCGCGGTCGCCTCGCGTCGCGGCGCCACCGGTCCCGGTACGCGCGATCGACAGCGCGGTCGCCGATTCATCGGCAACCCACAGGGTGTTGAACTTGTCCCGCGCCGGGTGGCCCGCCGGGATGTTCAGCGCCTCGAAGTTGTAGTAGTCCCACTCGATCTCGGGGCCTTCGACCGACTCGAAGCCCATCCCGAGGAAGATGCGGGAGATCTCGCGGATGGTCCGCGAGATCGGGTGCAGCCGGCCGAGGCGCACCGGGCGACCCGGCAGCGTGAGGTCGACCGCGTCGCCGCCAAGGCGCGCCTCGAGGGAGGAGTCACGCAGCCCGCGCTCGCGCTCGGCCAGCGCGTTCTCGACCTCGGACTTCGCGCGGTTGAGCGCCGCGCCCGCGGCCGGCCGCTCGGCGGACGGGAGGGTCGCGAGGCCCTTCACCCGGTTCGTGAGCTCGCCGTCCTTGCGACCGACGTACCGCACGCGCACGGCGTCGAGCGCGGCCGGGTCCTTCGCGTCCGCGATCTCTCGCAACGCCTGCTCGGTCAGACTCGCCAGCTCGTCGGTCATGCCTCTCCTTTCGCGGGCAAACAAAAAGCCCTCGTCCGCTCGGGACGAAGGCTCACCTCCGTGGTACCACCCGTGTTCCGGTCACCCGCGGTGACCGACACTTCGTTGCGAGCGATATCGGGCTCATCCCGGACCGGCTTTGCTGCCGATCGGCTCTGGAGCGAATTCCCGCCGTCTGCCTCGAGGTCAGCTTCCAGTCGATGGCTGACCGTCCCTGTCGAGCGACCGTGCGGTACTGCTCTCCGTCTCTGCCGTGTTAGCTCTTCGGCGTCTCCGACGTGAGCTTATTGTCGCGCACCAGGTCAACGTAGTGGCGGAAGATCTTCGGGTCGTTGACCGCCATCTCCGCGAGGATCTTGCGGTCGAGCCCGACGTCGGCCTTGCGCAGCGCCGACATCAGGCGGCTGTACGACACCCCGGCCTCACGCGACGCCGCGTTGATGCGGGCGATCCAGAGGGCCCGGAACTGGGCTTTGCGCGCGCGGCGATCCCGGTAGGCGTACGAGAGCGCGTGGATCGCGGCCTCGCGCGCCGGCCGCACGAGCTTGCGCTTCGCGCCGCGGCGGCCTTCGGCCTCGTTGAGGAGCTTCTTGTGCTTCTTGTGCGCAGCGACGCCGCGCTTCACCCGTGACATCTCGTACCGTCCTTAGAGGTTCGGGAGCAGCTTGCGGACGATCCTGAGGTCCGCCTTGTCCACGAGACCCTTGCCCGCGTGGCGGCGCTTCCGCTGCGGGGATTTGTGCGCGTTCAGGTGGCCCTTGAAGGCCTTGGCGCGGGTGATCTTTCCCGTTCCAGTGACCTTGAAGCGCTTCTTCGCGCCGCTATGGCTCTTGAGCTTGGGCACAGTGATACCGACTCCTTCGCCTACGTGGGACGACTAATGTACCGGATTCCCCGTAGGCGGACGAGTCGTAGCCGGTCGAACAGGCCCCGGAGCGGGTGTTGGAGCAGCCGCCGCCGGAGTGGAAGCTCGTGGCGCGGTGGGCGCAGGACGGATCCCAGGAGTGGGTGTCGCAGACGGCCGCGGTGCTGCCGCTGGCGCCGCGGGTGCCGCGGGTCGTGATGCAGCCGGGGGCGGTGTCGTCGGCGCCGCCCCCGGCGCACCACCCGCTGCAGGCGCAGGCAGAGGTCCGCCGCCCGGCGCGTTCTGGATCTGCGGCGCTCGGACGGGGTTCATGACCATGATCATCTGGCGTCCTTCGAGCAGCGGCATGCGCTCGATGACGCCGTGGTCCTTGAGCTTGTCGCCCACGTCGAGGAGGAGCGCCCGGCCACGGTCGGGATGGGCCATCTCGCGACCGCGGAACCGCACGGTGACCTTGAGCTTGTCACCCTCATCGAGGAACCGTTGGGCGGCCTTGATCTTCGTTTCGATGTCGTGGTCGTCGATCTTCGGCGCCATCCGGATCTCTTTCCAGGTGACGGCTTTCTGCTTCTTCTTGGCGTCCTTGGCCTTCTGCTGCTCCTCGTAGCGGTACTTACCGAAGTCGAGGATCTTGGCGACCGGAGGGGTCGCGTTCGGGGCGATCTCCACGAGGTCCCAGCCTTCGCTCTGGGCGAGCTGAAGGGCACGCGGTGTCGGTACGACCCCAAGCTGGGACCCGTCGGCGCCGATAAGGCGGACGGTGGGAACGCGGATCTGGTCGTTGATGCGGAGCTCGGGGGCTATCGGCTCGCTCCGCGGTCAGAAGACGTGTTGATCAGACCGAAAGGATATCACCCGCGGAGGAAGCCCTGGAGCCGGCGCTTGGCGGCGGGCCACTCGTCCGCGATCACGCTGAACACGACGCTCGTGCGCAGGTGCCCGTCGGCGAGGATCCGCTCGTTACGGAGCTCGGCCTCCTTCTGTGCGCCCAGCCGGGCGATGGCGTTCTGCGACCGTTCGTTCCGCTTGTCGGTCTGGAGCCACAGCCGGTTCGCCTTCAGCGTGTCGAAAGCGTGCGTCATCAACAGGAGCTTCGCCTCGGTGTTGACGGGCGTCCGGCGCGCGCCCTTCCCGTACCACGTGTAGCCGATCTCGATGGTCCGGTTCGGCGGATCGATGTGCGCGTAGCGCGTGGTCCCGACGAGCACATCGTCCGTCCGGCGGATGACCGCGAACGGCAGCTGCTGCCCGAGGACCGCCTGATCGAGGGCCCAGCGGATGTACTTCGCGTAGCCGTCCTGCCCCTGCGGTCGCGGGATCATCCACGTCCAGATGTCGTCCTCGTCACCGGCGGCGCACAGGGCCGCCGCGTGCTCGATACGCAGTGGCTCCATGCGGACGTGCGTTCCCTCGAGCGTGATCGGTCGCGGGTCGAAGTCGGGGCGCGGTTTGCCCTGGACCAGGCCCATGCGCACGTCGTCCAGGAACCCGTCCGCGCGGCCGACCCCGTCGCGCTCGACGCCTTCGACGACGAATCCGAGGCTCTTGTACATCCAGATGGCCCGATCGTTATGCGCGACCACGTTCAGCCCGATCCGGTGCAGGCCCAGCTCGTTGAACAGGTAGCGGACCTCCAGGTCGAGGGCCTCGCGCCCGAGATGCTTCCCCCAGAGATCGGGCTCGCCGATGCCGATGCCGATCTCCGCGCTCTTGCCCTTCGGGTGGTAGTCACGGAAGTTCGCGAACCCGATCGCGCGCTGGTCATGTTCGATGATCCAGCAGCCGGCTTCGCCGTCTTGGGTCATGCGCGCGATCCACGATCGCCCTTCCGACTCGGCGAACGTGCCGGGCTGCCGGCCCCACTGTTGCCAGCGGAACTCCGGATCGCTCCCCCACCGCACCAGGTCCGGGAGGTCAGCCATCGTCATCGGACGGAGCGTGACCTGCCGCCCGCGGAGCGTTGGGACGCTCAGGCGTCGGCCATCAGCGTGGGCGCGCCCTCGGGGCGCACGAAGTCCGCGGGCAGCCGCTTGTCATCGCGCTCCGCAACGAGCCGCTCCGCGATCGCGTCCAGGGGAACGGCACGCTCCTCATCGCGAGAGCCCCGCCGCCGCACCGATACCTGTCGCGCGGCGGCCTCCTTGTCACCGACGACGAGGATGTACACGGCCTTCCGCTCGGTGGCCTCCTTAATGCGCGTGCGCATGTCGCCCTCCTGCCGATCGAGGCCGACG
>JALYKF010000168.1 GCA_030774905.1 Chloroflexota bacterium | reverse complement strand
CGCCATCAAGTCCGTCTTCGGCGAGCACGCGCGGCGCCTCGTTGTGTCCTCGACCAAGTCCATGACCGGGCACCTCCTCGGTGCCGCCGGTGCGCTCGAGGCGATCGCCTGCCTCTTCGCGCTCCGCGACGGGTGCATCCCGCCGACGATCAACTACCAGACGCCCGATCCGGCGCTCGACCTCGACTACGTCCCCAACACCGCGCGGCCCAAAGAGATCAAGACGGCGCTCTCGAACTCGATGGGCTTCGGCGGGCACAACGCCACGCTGATCTTCACCAAGGCCTGATGGTCCGGCTCGAAGGCAGGACGGCGCTCGTCACGGGCGCGGGTCGAGGCATCGGCCGCGCGACCGCGATCCGGCTCGCGAGGGATGGCGCCCGCATCGCGATCAACTTCAAGGGCAATACCGCGGCCGCGGAGGAGACGAAGCGCGCCGTCGAGGCCACCGGCTCGCAGGGCGCGCTCATCCAGGGTGACGTTTCGGTCGACGCGGACGCCGACCGCGTCGTGAAGGAGGCCCTTGCCTTCGGCGGCGGCCGGCTGGACATCCTCGTGAACAACGCCGGGATCACCCGCGACAACCTGCTCCTGCGCATGTCGGCGGAGGAGTGGGACGCCGTGCTCGACCTCAACCTGCGCGGCGCGTTCCTCATCACGAAGGCCGCGATGCGGCCGATGATGAAGCAGCGCGCCGGCCGGATCGTGAACGTGTCGTCGATCGCCGGCGTCATGGGGAACGCCGGCCAGGCGAACTACAGCGCCGCGAAGGCCGGGCTCATCGCATTCACGAAGACCGTCGCACGCGAGATGGCGAGCCGGAACATCACCGCGAACGCCGTCGCCCCCGGCTTCGTGCCCACCGACCTGACGAGCATCGTGCCGAAGGACGTGCAGGACGCGATGCTCAAGCAGATCCCGCTCGCGCGGTTCGGCACCGCCGAGGATGTCGCGAACGCGATAGCCTTCCTCGCGTCCGACGAAGCGTCGTACATCACGGGCCAGGTGCTCGTGGTCGATGGAGGGATGGTCACCGCGTAGCGCGCGACCCACACCGCGGAGGAGGGAACACGCATGGATACCGGTCTGCTCATCGCGATCCTGCTGCTCATCCATGTCGCTGGCGCGATCATCGGGTTCGGTCCTGTCTTCACGTTCGCGCTGCTCGGTCCGATGGCCGGCAAGGCCGGCCCCGGGGGCGGGATGGCGCTCTTGGAGGCGATCGACGCCATCGAGAAGAAGCTCGTGCTTCCGGTCGCGATCGTGGTCCAGCCGCTCAGCGGGCTGGCCCTGATCTTCGTCGCCGGCTACAACGTGAGTTTCTTCAGCCACTACTGGCTGTGGATCGGGATCCTTCTGT
This sequence comes from Chloroflexota bacterium, assembly GCA_030774905.1. The sequence continues at coordinate 17,201 of JALYKF010000168.1, read as the reverse complement.
ATGCGATGGCGTTCTACCTCGCGGTCTTCGGCCAGCGGACGCGGATCGAGCGGATGATCGAGCTTGCGAAGGCCGGCCCGCCGACGGAGGAGTTCAAAGCGACGGCGAAGAAGGTGGCCCAGACCGGCCCGATCATCACGGTGCTCCTGGTCGTCATCATCATCCTCATGGTCACCAAGCCCGGCGGGTGAGCCGCCGATAGCATCGATGGGGTGACCCCCCGTCGCATCGCCCTGGTAGCAGTCGTTGCCGCCGCGGTCTTCGTGCTCGATCGGATCACGAAGATCGCGGTGGAATCCAATCTGGCGGTCGGCGCGTCGATCGACGTGCTCGGACAGTGGGTCCGCATCAGTCACGTGACGAACAGCGGCGCCGCATTCGGGCTGCTGCCCGAGCGGACGACGCTCCTCTCCACCCTGTCGGTCGCGGCGGTATTCGCGATCGTCTTCTACTACCGGCGGCTCGCGGCGGATTCGCGCCTGATCGCGGCGACGCTCGGGATGCAGCTCGGCGGCGCCTTCGGCAACCTCGTGGACCGGATCCGTCAGGGGTACGTCGTCGATTTCGTGAACGTGGGGATCCCCGACGGCCCGCGGTTCTGGTCCTTCAATGTCGCGGATTCGTCGATCGTGGTCGGCATCATCGCGGTCACCGCGCTGCTGTGGTGGCAGGAGCGCCGGCAGTCGCGCGATCTGCGGCACGCGTAGGTGGCGGAGCGCATCGAGCTACAGGCGGACGCACCCGGGCAGCGGGTCGACCGGTTCCTCGCTGAGCACACGCAGCTGAGCCGCAGCGCGATCCAGCGGCTCGCCCGCGATGGCCGCGTCACCGTCAACGGCGCCGCGGTCGAGCCGGCGTACAAAGTCCACGCCGGCGAGGCCCTCGTCGTCGACGTTCCCGACGCCGAGCCGGCGCTGTCGCTCCTTGGCGAGGACATCCCCATCGACGTTCTGTACGAAGACGACGACGTGCTCGTCGTCAACAAGCCTGCGGGCCTCGTTGTGCATCCCGCCCACGGCCACGCCACGGGCACGCTAGTCAACGCCGTCGTCGGGAAGATCACCGCCGACACCGGGCGCGCCGCGGCCCGACCGGGCATCGTGCATCGGCTGGATAAGGACACGAGCGGCGTGATGATCATCGCGAAGAACGATGTCGCGCAGCTCGCGCTCGCGCGTCAGCTGCAGGGCCGCCGGTTCGGGAAGGAATACATCGCGCTCGTCTGGGGGGATCCGGGCGATCAGCCGGCCATCATCGAGGCGCCGATCAGCCGCGACACGGGCGATCGCCGGCGGATGGCGATCCGCGCGGGCGGCCGCGAGTCGACGACCCGATTCGCCCGCTTGGCGTCGTACGGGACCGGCGCCGACCGCCGCGCGCTCCTGCACGTCAAGCCGGTGACCGGACGGACCCATCAGATCCGCGTGCATCTCGCGTACGCGCGACTCCCTATCGTTGGAGACCCGGTGTACGGGCGTAGAGGTGTTGAGCGGGATGGTCTCGGCCGGCAGTTCCTGCACGCGTGGCGGCTGTCGGTGAACCTGCCGCACAGCGGCCCCCGGACGTTCACCGCGCCGCTCGCCGATGACCTACGGGCATACCTCGCGTCGCTCGGCGCGCCGAACGACGCGGCCGCGCCCTTCGAGGACGTGCGCTGAGCGTCGACGGCCGTGGCCTCCTGGTCATCATCTCGGCGCCGTCCGGCGCGGGGAAGGACACCGTGATCGACCGGCTGCTCCACGCGGTCCCCGACGCGGTCCTGTACGTCACCGCGACGAGCCGGAAGCCGCGGCCGGGCGAGATCCCCGGCAAGCACTACTACTTCTACGAGCCGGAGAAGTTCCGCGAAGAGATCGAGGCGGGGAACTTCCTCGAGTGGTCCATGGTCCACGGCGACTTCAAAGGCGTGCGGCGCGACGCGCTGGCCGACACGTTGAGCCAGCATCGCGTCGTCATCGTCAAGCCCGAGCCGCAAGGCATGCGGAAGATCAAGGCCCTGCTGCCGGAGGTGCTGACGATATTCATCATGCCGCCGTCGGTCGAATCGCTTCGGCGCCGGCTGCTCGTGCGCGGCACCGAGACGGCCGAGCAGCTCGACTTGCGGCTGCGCAACGCGGAGATCGAGATGGCCGCCGCCCCCGAGTACGACTACGTGGTCGTCAATGAGGACCACAAGCTCGACGACGCGGTCAAGGAGATCGCGAGCATCATCGAGAGGGAGGCGAGGCGACCGCGGCACTTCGAGCTGTGAGCCGAACGGCCGAGGTCGCCGTATTCGCCGGACTCCGCGGCCCCGCGCGCACCTTCACGTACCGCGTCCCAGACGGTCTCGGCGTACGGCTCGGTCACCTCGTCCGTGCGGGCTTCGGGCCGCGTGCCGTCCACGGGGTCGTCGTCGCCGTCGACGTGCCGAGCGATCGCGAGCTCAAGCCGCTGGACGGGCTCGTCCATCCAACCCCGCTGCTGTCGGCGCGCCAGCTGGCGCTCGCCGCGTGGATCGCTTCGACGTACCGGTGCGGGCTCGCGGATGCGGTCCGCGCGATGCTGCCGCCGGCCCTCGCCGCTCGCGCGCGCAGCGGCTTGCCCGCGGCTCGCGGTGAGCGCACCGAGCCGGTCTTCGGCATCACGCCGGCGGGTCGTGACGCGCTGACCTCCGGCACGCCCAAGCTCGGAGCGCGACAGCTCGTCACCCTGCGGGCGCTCGCAGCCGGCGCGGTCACTTCCGCTGATCTCGCCGAAGCCGGCGGGACGGCCGACGCGGCGAAAGGCCTCGCGGCGAAAAGCCTGGCGCTGCATGGCCGGCGCGGCGTTCGCCGGGTGCCGGTGGAGTTCCGCCTCTCCGAGGAGGACCTGTCGAAGGACATGGCCGCGACCGCGCCGCAGGCCAGCGCGATCGCGACGGTGATCGCGGCCATGGGCACCGGACAGGGATTCCTGCTGCACGGCGTGACCGGCAGCGGCAAGACCGAGGTGTACCTCCGGCTGACGGCCGAGGCGCTCGCGCGCGGGTTCGGCGCGATCGTGCTCGTGCCGGAGATCGCGCTCACCGCGCAGGTCGTGGCGCGGTTCGTGGCCCGCTTCGGGGAGCGCGTCGCCCTGCTGCACAGCGCGCTCTCCGCCGGAGAGCGATACGACGAGTGGCGGCGCATCCTCGACGGCACGGCGGACGTCGTCGTTGGATCCCGCTCGGCGCTCTTCGCGCCCATCGAGAAGCTCGGGCTCGTCGTCGTCGATGAGGAGCAGGAGCCCACCTATAAACAGGAGAGCGCCCCCCGGTATCACGCCGTGGACACGGCCCTCGAGCTCGGCCGTCTCGCCGGCGCGGTCGTCGTGCTGGGCAGCGCGACGCCGCGGGTCGTGACGTACGCGGCGGCGAAGGCGGGCGATCTCGTGCTCCTGCCGCTGCCCGAGCGGGTCCTCGATCTGCCGCTCCCGAGAACGACCATCGTCGACCTCCGCCTCGAGCTCAAGGCGAACAACCGCTCGACGCTCTCATCCGCGCTGCGGACGGCGTTGGTGAGGGTCGTCGCGAAGGGCGAGCAGGCCATCCTCTACCTGAACCGCAGGGGGTTCGCGACCGTCGTGCTCTGCCGCGATTGCGGCTACGTCGTCCCGTGCGCGGCGTGCGAGATCCCGTTCGCCCTCCACGCCGACGGCCGGCTCGTCTGCCATCGCTGCGGTCGCGAGGAGCCGCGCGCACCATCGATCTGTCCGCACTGCGGGTCGCCGCGGATCCGGCACCTTGGCGTGGGAACGCAGCGCGTCGAGGAGGACGTTCGTCTTGCGGTGCCGACGGCGCGGCTCGCGCGCCTCGACCGCGACGCGGTGAAGGCCAAGGGCGCGCACGCCGCGATGTACGAACGCATGCGCAGCGGCAAGGCGCAGGTGATCGTCGGGACGCAGATGGTCGCGAAGGGCTTCGACCTTCCGGGCGTGTCGCTCGTCGGCGTGGTCAACGCGGACACCCAGCTGAACCTTCCGGACTTCACCGCCGCGGAGCGCACGTTCGAGCTGCTCACGCAGGTGCTCGGGCGATCCGGCCGCGGCAGCGTTGGTGGGGAGGGGATCCTGCAGACGTATCTGCCGGAGCATTACGCGATCACCGCGGCGGCGGCGCACGACTACGCGACGTTCGCGGAGCACGAGCTGCGCGCGCGTCGGCACTTCGGGTATCCCCCATACGGCCGGCTCGTGCTGCTGCAGACGTCGGCGGCAAAGGAGTCGACCGTCGAGCGCCGCGCCCATGTACTCGCGGCGGCGCTGCGTGCGAGCGCCAGCGACGACGCGGACGTGCTCGGGCCGGCACCGGCCTTCGCCGCGAAGCGTGCCGGCAGCTACCGCGCGCAGCTCGTGCTGCGCGGGCCTCGGCCGACCGAGCTCCTCGACCGCGTCGACCTGGGTGCGGAGTGGACCATCGACGTGGACCCGATGACCCTGCTCGGGTAGCGTGACCGGCGTGGAGAGCAAGCCGCCGGAGGACGATCGCGAGGACCAGGACGAGCAAGACGAGCTCGACTCGCAGCCGCACGAGCCCCGGATCCATGTGGTCAAGGGGACGCCATGGATGATCGATCGTGGCCGGCGGCAGCGGTGGTCCGCGACCGACTTCGTCACCGCGCACGCGGTCGAAGTGCGCCAGGTCGGCGACCCGGTCCTGCACGCGCCGGCGAAGAAGCCGCGCATGGAGCGCAAGGTGCTCGAGCCGCTCGTGCGGCGGATGTTCGCGTCGATGGTGGAGGCTCGCGGCATCGGCATCGCGGCGCAGCAGATCGGGGTGCCGTTGCGGGTCGTGATCATAGATGTCGACGAGACCGGCATCGTCGCCGTGAACCCGGAGGTCGAATTCGAGAGCGCCGAGGTCGACGAGATGAGCGAGGGTTGCCTCTCCGTCCGCGGCCTGTACGGCATGCTCGAGCGTCCGATCCTCGCGCGCGTGACGGCCGCCGACATCACCGGCAAGAAGTTCACGATCGAGGGCCAAGGCCTCGGCGCGCAGTGCATGCTCCACGAGACGGACCACACCAACGGGATCCTGTACGTCGACCGGCTGCGCACCCGCAAGGACCTGTTCCCGGTCGAGCCGGACGAGCCCGGCGAGGAGCCGCACTCCGTGTCCGGTCACACGCGTGAAGAGATGGAGAAGGCAACTTCCCACTGACCTCGCGGGTCGTCTTCCTTGGTACGCCGGCGTTCGCGGTGCCGTCGCTCGATGCGCTGGCCGCCCTGGCCGCGCGCGACGAGATCGCGCTCGTCGGCGTGATCACCCAGCCCGACCGCCCGGGAGATCGCGGCCAGATCGTGCCGTCGCCGGTGAAGCGTCGTGCCGCTGAGCTGGGCGTCCCGGTGGTCCAGCCCGTCCTCTTGAGTGCCGACGCGTTCGTCCCGATCCTCGATCTCCGGCCGGACGCGCTCGTGTGGGCCGCATACGGGAACCTCATCCCGCGCCGGCTCATCGACGCGGTCGACGGTCGCGCCATGAACGTGCATGCGTCGCTGCTGCCGCGTTGGCGCGGTGCGGCGCCGGTCGCCCATGCGATCCTCGCCGGCGACCGCGAGACCGGCGTCACCCTCATGCAGGGGACCGCGAGCCTGGATCGCGGGCCGGTCATCGCGTCGGCGGTGACCGCGATCGGATCCGATGAGACCGCCGGGGAGCTGACCGAGCGGCTGGCCCGTCTCGGCGGCGCGCTCCTGGAGCACGAGCTGCCGGCGTACCTCGCGGAGCGCACGCAGCCGATGCCACAGGACGAATCCCGCGCCAGGTGGGCGCCGAAGCTCACGACCGCCGACGGCGAGCTGCACTTCACCGACCCGGCGGATGCGGTCGCGCGCCGGGTCCGGGCGATGAACCCGGAGCCCGGTGCCTGGACCGTGTTCCGCGGTCAGCGGCTCGGCGTGCTGCGAGTTGCGGTGACCGGTGGCCGTGGCGTGCACCACGGCACGCTCGAGCTCCGCGACGGCGTGCCCCACGTCGCCGCGGGCGCCGGCTGGCTGCGGATCGACGAGGTGAAGCCCGCCGGGAAGCGCGCGATGAGCGGCGCGGACTGGTCGCGCGGTCTACGCCCGGGCACCGCCGATCGCCTCGGCGCGCCCTAGTACCCTCGGTCGGTGCAGCAGCTGCGTCCGGCGATCAGCGATGTGACCGATGCCGACCTCGGTGCGTGGCTGGCCGCCCGGAATGAGCCCGCATATCGCGTGAAGCAGATCCGCCGGCACGCGACGCACACCGCCGCGGCGGAATGGGGCGAGCTCACCGACCTGCCGAAGGACATGCGCGACGCGCTCGCCGCGTCGTACCGCTGGTCGAGCGTCGTGCCGGTCATCGAGCAGGCCAGCGCCGACGGCGAGACGCGCAAGGTCCTCCTTCAGCTGCACGACGGCCATCGGATCGAGACGGTCCTCATGCCGCATCACGGCGCGCGCAACTCCGTGTGCATCTCGACGCAGGCCGGCTGTCCGATGGCCTGCGCGTTCTGTGCGACCGGCGAGATGGGGCTCATCCGGAACCTCACGCCAGGCGAGATCGTCGATCAGGTCCGTCACTGGCAGCGCGAGCTCGCCCTGCGCGGAGAGCGCGTCTCGCACGTCGTGTACATGGGGATGGGTGAGCCGTTCAACAACTACGAGGCCACCATCGCGTCCGCGCGCGAGCTCATCGCGGCCGATCGGTTCGGCATCAGCCCCCGCCGGCTCACGATCTCCACGTGCGGGGTCGTACCGAAGATCGATGCGCTCGCCGGCGAAGGCCTACCGATCAACCTCGCCGTGTCGCTGCACGCGGCGAACGACGCGACACGCGGCGCGATCATGCCGATCAACCGGAAATGGGGTATCGACGAGGTGCTCGCTGCCTCGGCGCGCTACGTCGCGCGCACGAAGCGCCGGGTCACGTTCGAGTACGTGCTCCTGGCCGGGGTCAACGAGTCAGCGGCAGCGGCGCACGAGCTCGCCAGGCGGATCGGCCAAGCCGGTCGCACGAGCGACTTCCACGTGAACCTGATCCCGGTGAATGCGGGACCGGGCGGGTTCAAGCGGCCTCCAGTGGAGACGATGGAGAAGTTCGCGGAGGTGCTAGCTGCGCACGGTATCGCGGCGACGGTGCGGATCAGCAAGGGGCAGGACATCGCTGCCGGGTGCGGGCAGCTGAAGGTCGACGAGGAGCGCGGGGCGACGCTGGCTCGGGTCTAGGAGGCTGCCTTCGCCGCCTTCTTGGCCATCCGCGCGGGCTTCGTCGTCGTGCGGCGGCAACGGGTGCACACGAGCAGCTTGGTGCCGTCGATCATGGCGGTGTGCAGGTTCGCGTCGAACCGCCGGCGGGTGTGGACCTTCGAGTGGCTCACGTTCGAGCCGAACGCCGCGGACTTTCCGCAGATCGCGCAGGCGCGTGGCATCAGTGGTTCACCTCAACGAAAACGCTCCGCGACGGTGTCGCGGACTGGTAAAGTCCGACCATCGTAACACGCTGTGACGCCGCGTCGCTCCTCGCGGCGCTCGAAGCCGCGACCGCGCGGCTCGAAGCGAACGTCGACGAGGTCAACGCGCTCAACGTGTATCCCGTGCCCGACGGCGACACCGGCACGAACATGCTCCACACGATGAAGAGCGCGCTCCAGTACGCGCGCACGGCCGAGCCGGAGGCCGCCGCGGTGCTCGCGGGCGCGACCCACGGCGCGCTCATGGGCGCGCGAGGCAACAGCGGCGTCCTTCTCAGCCAGATCATCCGTGGCGTCAAGGATGCCTGCGCCGACGACGGGATCGACATCAAGAAGGCTTTCCGGCTCGGCCGCGAGTACTCGTACGCGGCCGTGACGAAGCCGGCGAGCGGGACGATGCTCACGGCGCTCGCGGAGATGCAGGAGGCTGTCCGTCACGAGAAGGGCGACGCCGAGCGGCTCCTCGGCGCGGCCGTGGACACGGGCCGGGCGGCCGTCGACCGGACGATGCACGACAACCCGGTGAACAAGGCCGCCGGCGTCGTCGATGCCGGTGCGCGAGGGCTGTGGCTCCTGATGGATGGCGCACTCGCCGCGCTCGAAGGCCGGTTCGTCGCCGGGCCTGTCGCTGCCGCCGCGAGCGGAACCGCGACGCGCGCCGCGCCCGGGAGCCACGAGGTCGCGAGCTGGGCCGGTGCGTATGACGTCCAATGCCTCATCACCGCGCCGTCGCGCCCGGTGGACGAGATCCGGGAGGCCATGCTCGAGTTCGGCGCCGATTGCGTGCTCGTGGTCGGCGACGAGACCGTCGCGAAGATCCACGTCCACACCCTGCATCCTCACGAGATCATCCGCATCGCGACGGAGGCCGGGCGTATCAGCGACGTCGTCGTCGAGGACCTCGACGCGATGTCGTCGGCGCACGAGGCCGCCACCGGCATCGTCGTGGCCTTACCGCCTCGCGACCCGGCTGCGATGGCCGTCGTCGCCGTCGTGCCTGGTGACGGCCTCGGGCGCATCGCCGCATCGCTCGGCGCGTATGTCGTGCGCGGGGGCGCGACGATGAATCCGTCGACGGAGCAGCTGCTCGACGCCATCACGCGCGCGAACGCGACGAACCTGGTGATCCTGCCGAACGACAAGAACGTCATCCTCGCAGCGGAGCAGGCGGCGAAGCTCGCTACCGGCGTCGCCGTCACGGTCGTGCCGGCGCGCAACGTCGCGCAGGGCATGGCCGCCCTCGCGAGCTGGGATCAGGGCAAGTCGCCGGCGGATGCGATCGGAACGATGCGTGATGCCGCGGAGCGCGCCCACGCGATCGAGATGACGACGGCGATCCGCGACGCGGAGGTCGACGGCCAGCGGGTCGTCAAAGGGGAGCACCTGGCGCTGCTCGACGGCAAGCTCGTGGCGCACGCCGATGACGAGCTCGCGGCGCTCGCGGAGGCCGCGAAGTCGCTGAGCTCGACCGGGCTGTTCACGCTGTACGTGGGCGCCGGCGTCGACGATGCACGCCGTGACGCCGCGGCTGCGCGGCTGCGCGGAACGTTCCCCGGCGCCGAGCTGGAGGTCGTGGATGGCGGCCAGCCGCACTACCCCTTCATCGTCGCTGCGGAATAGGACTCGGCGCTATCGCGCCTGCGGCCCGCTGCTGCGCGGTCAGGCCGCGCGCCTGCGGCGCCGGCCATGACTGCTCGCAGTAGCAGCAGCCTCGACCTGAAGGTCGAGGCGCTGCCGGGCGTGGGCGCCGAGTCGGTGAAGCTCCTCGAGCGCCTCGGCATCCGCACGATCGGCGATCTGCTGTGGCACCTGCCGACGCGCTACCTCGACTTCTCCGACATCCGGCCGGTGCGCCACCTCCTCGCCGAGCGCGAGCAGACGACGGAGGCGATCGTCGGCGCGATCGGGCAGCGACGGACCGCGCGCGGCCAGATGATGACCGAGGTCGAGCTCCTTGACCCCGCGGACCTCCGACCGTCCGGCGTGAAGGCCACCTGGTTCGGGCGGCAGTTCATCAAGGAGCGCTTCCGCGAGGGGCAGCTCATCCGGCTCTCGGGCAAGGCGACGTGGTTCGGACGCTCGCTCCAGCTCTCCAACCCCAAGGTGGAGGCCGCCGACGCGGAGCGCGTCCACACCGGGCGGATGGTCCCGGTCTACAAGCTCACCGAGGGATTGAAGGAGGGCCATCTCCGCCGCTGGCTGCACACCGCGGTCGAGGGCGCGCCGAAGCGCTCGCCCGTCGTGACCGAGGTCCTGGACGAGCTGCCGGCGACGATCCGCGAGCGCCGCGAGCTGCTGCCGCTGCCCGAGGCGTTGAAGGAGGTCCATTTCCCGTCGACCGAGGCGCGGCTCATCGAGGGGCGGCGCCGGCTCGCGTTCGACGAGCTGCTCACGCTTCAGCTCGGGCTCGCGCAGCGACGCGCGCGCTGGCAGAAGAACGCGAAGGCGCCGGTGCTCGCCGCGCCGGACGCCGAGGTTCGGCACTGGATGGCACAGCTGCCGTTCACGCTCACCGCCGGACAGCTCAAGGCGTTCGACGAGATCCGCGGCGACATCGGGCGCACGATCCCGATGTCGCGGCTCCTCGAGGGCGACGTCGGGTCGGGGAAGACCGTCGTCGCGGCGCTCGCCGCGCGGATTGCCGTCGCGTCGGGCACGCAGGCCGCGCTCATGGCCCCGACGGAGCTGCTCGCCGAGCAGCATTTCCGCACGCTCTCGATGCTCTTCGCAGACGGCGGTCCGACGGTGCGGCTGCTCACGTCCAGCGTGAGCGCGCCCGACCGGCGGGACAGCCTCGCGCGGCTCGAGTCCGGTGAGCTCGACGTGGTCGTCGGTACGCACGCCCTCGTCGTCGAAGGTGTCACGTTCAAGAAGCTCGGGCTCGCGGTCGTCGATGAGCAGCATCGCTTCGGCGTGCGTCAGCGGACCACGCTGCGCGAGAAGGGCGTCGACCCGCATCTCCTGCTCACGACCGCCACGCCGATCCCGCGCACGCTGACCCAGACGATCTACCGGGATCTCGACCTGTCCGTGCTGGACGAGCTGCCCGCGGGACGGCAGGAGATCCGCACCGAGGTCCGCCCGCCGGAGGCGCTGCCGAAGGTCTGGCCGTGGCTGCGCGAGCGCGTGGCCAACGGGGACCAGGCGTTCATCGTGACCCCGCGGATCGACCCATCCGATGGGGAAGAGGACGCGCCAAGCGCGATCGAGACGTACGACGAGCTGCGCGCCGGCCCGCTGAAGGGACTGAAGCTCGCGCTCCTCCATGGCCGCATGGCCGCGAAGGAGCGCGACGCGACGATGCGCGCGTTCGCCGCGCGCGAGCTCGACGTGCTCGTCGCCACGACGGTCGTTGAGGTCGGGATCGACGTGCCGAACGCGACGGTCATGGTGGTCCTCGGGGCGGAGCGGTTCGGGCTCGCGCAGCTCCATCAGCTGCGCGGCCGCGTCGGCCGCGGCGACAAGCGCTCGTTCGCGATCCTCGTGAGCGACGACGCGGGCGACTCCGAGCGGCTGCAGGCGATGGTCGAGCGGAAGGACGGCGAGCCGCTCGACGGGTTCGCCCTCGCGCAGCGCGACCTCGAGATCCGCGGCGCGGGCGAGTTCCTCGGCGACGAGCAGAGCGGTGTAGACGAGCTGCGGATCGTCGACCTGAAGGATGTCGACCCGCGCCTCGCGCGCGAGACCGCCGAGGACGCTGACGCGGTGCTCGCATCCGATCCGAGGCTCGAGCTGCCCGAGCACGCCGGCCTTGCGACCGCGGTCGAGGCGCTGTGGCGCCGGTATGCGCTCGCTTAAGTGAGGGTCATCGCCGGTCTGGCGAAGGGTCGCCGGCTCGTCGTGCCGAAGGGCGGCCGGACGCGCGCCGCGACCGATCGCATCCGCGAGACGCTCTTCGGCATCTTGATGCCGCTCATCGTCGAAAGCGACGTGCTCGATCTCTTCGCTGGCTCGGGCGCGCTCGGGATCGAGGCGCTGTCGCGCGGGGCGGCCCATGCGACGTTCGTCGAGAAGGACGGAACGGCGATCGCGGCGATCACGCGGAACCTCGAGACGACCGGATTCACCGACCGAGCGACCGTCGTGCGGGCGGACGCGCTCGCCTATCTGGCCGGTCCGGTGCGCGCGGACATCGCCTTCTGCGACCCACCGTTCGCGGACGTCGAGGTGCACGGCCGAGTGCTAGCGAGGCTCGCCGCTCCCGGCCGCCTCGTCGTCGCCCGTGCGCTGCGCAAGCACCTCCCGGCCATCCCGCCGACGCTCCGCGTGACGCGGACGAAGGAGATCGGCGAGGAGACGCTCCTGCTGCTCCAGTACAGTGAAGAGGCTTCCGCGGGAGGGTAACCAACGATGGACATCCAGTTCCTCGTCGAGCGACTGGAAGCGCTCGTCGTCAACGCGCGCAAGCTTCCCATGACCAATCAGATCATCCTGGAGCAGGCCTCGGTCCTCGACCTCATCGACCAGATGCGCGTCGCGATCCCCGAAGAGGTGAAGCAGGCCCGCCGCATCGTCCAGGAGAGCGACCGCGTCCTCCAGAAGGCCCGTGAGGAAAGCGAGCAGATCATCGGCGCCGCCCAGGAGCAGGCCGCGATCCTGCTCCAGGATCAGTCGATCCTGCGGCAGGCCGAGCAGCGCTCGGAGGATCTCGAGCAGCAAACCCAGTCGAAGGCCGACGAGACCATGCGCGGCGCGGACCAGTACGCGTCCGACGTGCTCATCCGTCTCGAGAGCGACCTGGTGAAGACCCTGTCCATCGTGAAGAAGAGCCTCGAAGTGCTCGAGGAGCGCCGTCCCGAACCAGTCCGCGAGTAGGTGGGAACGCGTGGTCATCAACGTCGCACCTCTTCTGAAGCAGCCGTTGGGCACCCGGGTGGACTATGACCTCACGGAGTCGCCGGTCGATCCGCGCGGTGAGAACGCGGGCCTCCTCGAAGCGTCCATCGTCGACATCGAAGCGCTCGTCCACGCGACGCATACGAATCCCGGCGCGTACTTCGAAGGCTCGGCCGACGGCCACGTCGCCGCGCAGTGCGCGAGATGCCTCACACCTATCGAGGCACCGGTGCACGCGGACTTCGCGGAGCAGTACTTCGCGACTGCGCCCGTTGAGCATGGCGTCGCGCTCGTGGAGCCGCCGCTCGATGCGAAGACCATCGGCGCCGACTTCAAGGTCGACCTGGTGCCGCTCCTGCGGGAGGAGCTCATCCTGGTCACGCCCGTCGCGTCGCTGTGCCGCGAGGACTGCGCGGGGCTCTGCCCGGTATGCGGCGACGATCTGAACGAGCGTCCGCACGCGCACGAGGAGACGGTCGACGGGCGCTGGGGCGCGTTGCAGGAGCTCAAGGACAAGATCGCGAAGCAGTGAGGGCTAGCGGCCCGTCAGGCCGTGCCACAGGTCGGCGACGACGTCGGTCGCGACGTAGCTGTCGAGGAACCGGTTGACGTGCAGGAACCACTCTTGGACCTCCTTGGCCGCCAAGAGCAGCGCCAGGACCACGGCGGCGCCCCGCCCGTCGATGGCGAACGCGGGACGGAACCGGTCGCGCGCCGCCACGAAGATGAACCAGAACTCGAAGACGTTCGGGAACGCGAACAGCACGGCGCGGGCGCCGGTGAGCTCGAACAGCGCGTCGCCGAAGAGCCGAAGCCCGAGCAGCGCGAGCGCGACGTTGCGCTCGAGCGGGCGCCAGCGCAGCGCGACGGCCGCGAAGGTCGTCATGTAGGCCAGGTCGCAGACCTTGTCGAACCGCTGGTAATCGGCGATCCCGCCGAGCCAGTCCATCAGGAAGAGATCGCCGAAGTCAGTGAGCAGCGCGAAGAGCGCTCCGGCGAACGGCCACTTGAGCACCGGCAGCGCGCCGGCCACTCGGTACGCGGCTATCGCCACCATCTGCCACGTCACGCGCACCTACAATCATGAGCGGGAATCAAAGGGAGTACACGAATTGGCCGGAGAACCCAAGAAGCGAACCCCGCACGCCGCGCAGGGCGATCGTCGCAGCCATCTCCGGCTGCACGCCGCGAACCTCGTGCCCTGCCCCCAGTGCAAGAGCCCGAAGCCGTCTCATCAGGCCTGCCCGCACTGCGGGATGTACCGCGGCCGGCAGGTCATCAAGATCCGCTCCAAGAAGCGCACCGCAGCCAGCTAGCGCGATGCGCATCGCGGTCGACGCGATGGGTGGCGATCACGCCCCGGACGAGATCGTTCGGGGCGCGTTGCTGTACCGGGCCGAGGGCGGCGTCGCCGACGTCGTGCTCGTCGGCCGCGACGAGATCGTACGCGCCGCGCTCGGCACCGCGACGCGCCCGGGGATCACGGTCGTCGACGCGCGCGACGTCGTCGAGATGCACGAGCATCCCTCTAGCGCGCTCCGGCGGCGCGCGGACACGTCGATCGGCGTCGCGACCGCGCTCGTGAAGCGCGGGGAGGCCGACGCGGTCGTGAGCGCTGGCAACACCGGCGCGACGATGGCCGCGGCCCTCCTGACTCTTGGACGGATCCGCGGGATCGACCGGCCCGCGCTCTGCGGGATGCTCCCCACGACGAAGGGCAAGCCGGCGTGCCTCATCGACGCCGGCGCGACGATGGACGCGGAACCCAGCAACCTGCTGCAGTACGCGCGGATGGCCTCGCGCTTCCTTGAGCGCGTGCACGGCGTCAGCGAGCCGACCGTCGGTCTGATGAACGTGGGCGAGGAATCCGAGAAGGGCGGACGGGTGCAGCAGGAGGCCCACGCGCTCCTCTCCGGAGCCTTGGACATCAACTTCTTCGGCAATGTCGAGGGCCGCGACCCGCTGCGCGGGACGACCGACATCGTCGTGTGCGACGGCTTCACGGGCAACGTCCTCGCCAAAGGCATGGAGGGCGTGGTCGACGTGTTCCGCGAGGGCATCCGCAACGACATCTTCGGCGGCGTGCTCGGCAAGGTGGCGTATGTCTTCGCGCTCGGAGGCGTTCGGAAGCTGCGGGGTCGCCTCGACTACGACGAGTACGCCGCCGCTCCGCTCCTCGGCGTCAACGGCGTCTCGGTGGTGACCCATGGCCGGGCCCGGGCCAACATGGTCCGCCACGCGATCGCGGTGGCGGAACGGTCGGTCTCGCAGGGCCTCATCGCGGTGATCAGCGATCAGAGCCGGAGCGGCGCGACATGAAGGAGAAGCGGATCGAGCGCGCCGGGCGCCATCCCGCCCGGCGGGTGGCCCTCCAGACCCTGTTCGAGATCGACTTCAACCGTGGCGATCCGAAGGACACCTGGACCCGGGGCGCGTTCCGGGCGGGCCTGACCGAGGAAGCCGCCGGATTCGCCTGGGAGCTGGTCGCAGGGGTGCTCGAGCACCGCAAGGACCTGGACGCCGAGATCGCGGCGCTGGCCCCGGAGTGGCCGATCGAGCAGATGGCCAAGATCGACAAGAACGTCCTGCGGATCGCCCTGTACGAGCTGCGGGTGTCGGGCGACGCGCCCGCGGGCGTGATCATCGACGAAGCGGTCGAGCTGGCGAAGCTGTTCGGGTCCGAAGCGGCTCCGAAGTTCGTGAATGGCGTCCTCGCGACGGCCGTGGGAGGTCGGACCGGGAACGCCGATTGACGGGCAAGCGTGCCTAGCCCGACACTCTGCCGGAGGCCGGGGGCGAAGCCGGCGAGCGTGGAAGTTGTGGCAGGGAGGTTTGCCTCTTGGCGGACCAAAAGATGTACGAGCGCCTGAAGAAGATCGTCGTCGACCAGCTCGGTGTCGACGAAGCGGACGTGAAGCCCGAGGCCTCGTTCGTCGACGACCTGAACGCTGACTCGCTCGATCTCGTCGAGCTGATCATGAGCCTCGAAGAAGAGTTCGGGATGGAGATCTCGGACGAAGATGCCGAGAAGATCAAGAGCGTGGGCGACGCTCAGGAGTACATCGAGGAACACGTGGCCTGACGTCCCGCGCGACGCACGAAATAGCGATCAGGGGAGGCAGCGGCACACGGCCGCTGCCTCTCTCTTTGCGAAAGGGGTCATGGCGGACGAAGACATCGGCGGCTACCGGTTCCGGGATCCCGGACTGCTCGCGACCGCGCTCACGCACAGCTCCTACCTGCACGAGCATCCGGATCAGGACCTCGAGGACTTCGAGCGCCTTGAGTTCCTGGGTGATGCGGTCGTTGATCTCGTGATCGGCGAGCTGCTGTACCAGAGCCACCCCGAGGCGACCGAAGGCGAGCTCACCGCGATGCGGGCGCAGCTCGTGTCGGGCCCGCCGCTGTCCCAGCTCGCGCAGCGCCTTGGCCTGCACGAGCGCGCGCGGCTCGGTCGCGGTGAGACCGAGACCGGCGGCCGCCAGCGCGTCGGGCTCGGAGCCAGCCTCTACGAGTCCGTGCTCGGCGCGGTGTACGTCGATGGCGGCTTCGACGCCGCGCGGGCGTTCGTGCTCCGCACGATGCAGGACACGATCGTCGCGGCCGCCGCCGAGCCGCGCCGTTCGCCGAAGACCGTGCTCCAGGAGTGGGCCCAGGGGAATGGCCGGCCGCTTCCGATCTACGACGTCGCGGAGACGAGCGGGCCGGAGCACGCGCGGGAGTTCGTTGTCGAGGTGACCGTCGGCGATCTGCACGCGCGAGGCACCGGGCGCTCGAAGCGAGAGGCCCAGGAGAACGCGGCCTCGGCGCTGCTCGAGGTGACTGCCCGATGACCGAAGAGCTCACGGTGATCGAGGGCGGCATCGAGGACCCCTCGGGCGCGAACGCCGTTCTCAAGACGTTGACCGTCACGGGCTTCAAGAGCTTCGTGCACCCGACGACCCTCGAGTTCGCGCCGGGCATCACCGCGATCATCGGTCCGAACGGCAGCGGTAAGTCGAATTTTGCGGACGCGATCCGTTGGGCCTTAGGCGAGAACAACGCACGTGTGCTTCGCGCGAAGAAGAATGAGGAGCTCATCTTCGCCGGCAGCGAGACCCGTCGCGGTCTCGGCATGGCCGAGGCGATCCTGCAGCTCGACAATTCGTCGCGCCGGCTTCCCATCGGATTCAACGAGATCGAGGTCGGCCGCCGGTTGTACAAGAACGGCGAGGCCGAATACCTCGTGAATCGGGCCCGGGTCCGGCTGCGCGACCTGCAGGATCTGCTCGCCGGCGCGAATCTGGCGGACAACCCGTTCGTCGTCATCGGGCAGGGCCTCATCGACCAGGTCCTGGCACTCCGGCCCGCCGACCGCCGCACCGTCATCGAGGAGGCCGCCGGGACCCGCCGGCTGCACATGCGGCGCGAGGACGCTCTTCAGCGTCTGAAGCACGCGGAGGTCGAGCTCATCCGGGTGATCGACATCCTTCGCGAGATCGGGCCGCGCGTCGAGCTGCTCACGGAGCAGGCCGGGAAGTGGACGGAGTACGAGGTCATCCGCAACGAGCTCCGCCGCCGGGCGCTGCGCTGGTACCGGAGCTCCTTCGGGTCAACGGCCGCCGAGCGCAACGAGCTCGTCGCGCGGCTGGTCGGGATAGATCGCGAGATCGAGCGGCTCGCCGATTACGTCGCCGAGACCGAGACCGTGGCGACCGGCACGGACGACGAGCTCCGGCACGCGCGCGAGGAAGAGGAACGGCTGCGGATCCTGGCAGCCGACGTGGCCGCGGCCGAAGCGTCGCTCCGCGAGCGCATCGCGGCACTCGCCGCGAGCCTCGAGGCCGTGGCCAGCGAGCGCGACCGCACGCGCGCCACGCTCGCATCGCTCCCGGCGGAGCTCGCGGCCTTACGCGAGCGCCGCGGCACGGTCGAGAACGAAGCGACCGAGGC
>JALYKF010000167.1 GCA_030774905.1 Chloroflexota bacterium | reverse complement strand
AGGCGCCCCTGACGGAGGACGAGACCCGTGATCTCGACAAGCGGATCGCGCTCGCCAGGGTGTGGCTCGAGCGGTGGGCACCCGATGAGGCGCGCTTCGCCGTCGCCCCATCGCTGCCCGCGGCGACCGCGACTCTCACGGATCCGCAGCGGCGGTTCCTCGCGGCAGCCAGCCACGAGGTCGGGCGCATCACCGACCCCGAGCCGATGCAGGAGCGCCTCTACGAGATCGCGAAAGAGGTCGGGCTCACCACGCCCGAGGGCAAGGTGAGCAGGGCCGCGTTCGAGGCGCTGTACTACTCGTTCATCGGAAAAGCCGTGGGGCCACGCGCGGCCTGGATGCTCGTCGCGCTCGATCCCGCGTTCGTGAAGACGAGGCTCGACGAGGCGGCGCGCGCGAAGTGAACGGCAAGCTCGCCGTCGCGATCATCTGGCACATGCACCAGCCCTACTACAAGCACCCGCAGACCAGTGAGTTCGTGCTGCCCTGGGTCAGGCTGCACGCCTCGAAGGACTACCTGCACATGGCCCGGCTGCTCAACGAGTTCCCCAAGGTCAAGGTCAACTTCACGATGGTCCCGTCGCTGCGCGACCAGCTCGAGGACTACGCCCGGGGCGCCGACGACGAGGACACCCGGGTCACGATGCGCACGGTCGAAGGGACGCTCACTCCTGAGGAGCGGGGCCACATGCTCGCGCGGTTCTTCTCGATCCATCACGGCAACGTGATCGCGCAGCATGAGGAGTACCGCCGGCTGCTCCAGCTCGCGCTCGCCGCGCACGGCCGGCCCGAGCTCCTCTCCGACGACTACTTCGTCGATCTGGCGCTGTGGTTCAACCTCGCCTGGATCGACCCCGACGACATCGCGAGCGACGAACGCCTTCGCGACCTGCGTGACCGCCAGCGCCGGTTCACGCGCGAGGACGTCCACTACGTCATCGGTCGCCAGCGCTTCATGGCCTCCGGAGCGCCGCACCTGTACCGCAGCCTCGAGCGCGATGGGCGCATCGAGATCCTGACGACGCCCTACTACCACCCGATCCTGCCGCTCATCATCGACAACGAATCCGCGCGGCGCAGCGATCCCGGCGCGCAGGTGCCCGACCCGCCGTTCGCATATCCGGACGACGCGCTCTATCAGCTCGAAGAGGCGGTGGTCTCGCACGTGCGCGGCTTCGGGGTCAAGCCGCGAGGCGTCTGGCCGTCCGAGGGTGCTATCTCCCCGGAGGCCGCCGACGCGATCAAGAAAGCGCGCATCGAGTGGTTCGCCTCAGACGAGGGGGTCCTCGCGCGCTCGGCGAATCTGACGTTCGAGCGCGACGACATCGGAGCGCTCGTTGAGCCGCGGCTCCTCTACCAGCCGTTCCGCCTCGCCAACGGGGTCACGGCGCTGTTCCGCGACCGGGAGATCTCGGATCGCATCGGGTTCACCTACGGATCGATGAGCCCGCACGATGCCGTCGGCGATCTCATCTGGAAGCTCGAGGCGGCGCGCGACCGGCTGCCCGACGACGGCGGCCCCTACATCGCGTCGATCATCCTGGACGGCGAGAACGCGTGGGAGGCGTATCCGAACAACGGGAATGACTTCCTCCGCACCCTCTACGGGACGCTCGAGGCGGATGAGCGGTTCGAGACCGTGCGCGTGTCCGACTTCCTCGACGCCCACCCCGCGGTCGTGAAGCTGCCGCAGCTGCACACCGGCTCGTGGATCGACGCCGATCTCAAGGTGTGGTCCGGCGAGCCGGCTCACGTGCGCGCGTGGCACATGCTCGAGCGGACCCGCCGGTTCGCGCAGGAGCAATGGGGCTCGCTGCGCGAGATGCCGACGAGCGTGCGGCAGCCGCTGATGGTCGCCGAGGGCAGCGACTGGTTCTGGTGGTACTCGAGCCGGAACTCGAGCCCCGAGGACCGCGTCTTCGACGAGCTCTTCCGCGCGAACTGCGAAGTGATCTGGTGGTACGCGGGCGCGGAGCCGCCGGACGAGCTGAAGCAGCCCCTGCTCGATCCATCGCGCCTCGCCGCGGTGGCCGGTCGCGGCGGCGCGATGCTGCCTGGGAAGCGCGAGGGCTACGGGTGAGCGAAGGCGGACAGCGACAGCTTGCTGGTGCTGGAGCATGAGCGAGCCAGGCGACCGAGGGCAGCGGGCTGAGCCCGGCGACGTCGGGAGCGTCGGATGTCCGAGCACGGTCCGGCCCGCCGACGATATCGAGCTGCGGCGCTTGCGGGCCGATCGCTATTTCCGCGACAAGGACGTGCTCGACATCGGCACGGGCACCGGCCGGCTGGCCTGGCTCATCGCCCCGCTGGCCCGCTCCGTCGTGGGACTGGATCCGGATCCCGAGGGCATCCGCGAGGCCCGTCGCGAAGCGCGGCGCCGCGGGCTCGCGAATGTCCGGTTCGCGGTCGCGACGGGACAGGAGCTCGGCCTCGGGCACGAGCAGTTCGACACCGCGCTGTTCTCGTGGTCCCTCTGATGCATCAGCCGATCGGGCATGGTCGATGCCCTCAGAGAAGCGCACCGAGCGCTGCGGCCCGGCGGGACGCTCATCGACCTGCGGCCGGACTCGGACCATCAGCCGCGCGTCTTTCGCGACGGGCGCGATGTCGGTGGCCTGTACGAGCTGCCCAGGGCCGTCGCCGATAGCCACTTCAGCGATCGGGCGGTGGGCCGGCTCGTGCGCGAGGGGGAGCTGCGGACCATCCGCGGCGGACACTTCTGGTACGCGCTTCCCCCGATGGACCTTCCGGCACTCGACGCGTGGCTGGCCGACTCGCGCCGGCTCGGTGGCTACACCCGCGGCACGCACGCGCTCCTGGCTCGCGACCCGGCCCGGCCGATCGTCGTGAAGCGCGCGCTCGCCTACGGGATCTACGAACGGATGTAGCGCGCTAGGCGAGCGCCGCGGCCGCCTCCCATGAGGCTTCCATCGCGTCGAGGAGCCGCGGCCACACGTAGCGCTTCGCCGTCGCCTGGCCGTCTGCCCGGATCCGCTTGGCGAGGTCGGGCCGGGTCCCGAGCGCCGCGAGGTGCGTCATCAGCTCGCGCGGATCATCGGACTGCACGACGACGGAGTTCCCGTACGGGACGGCGTAGTCCTCGCCGGTGCGGCCGACGAACGCCACGCCACCCGCGCCCATGACCTCGAGGCCGACGAGGCCGAACGGCTCCTTCTCCGAGTTGGCGAGCACTCCGTCAGCCGCGCCGTACAGCGCGCGCAGCGCGGGCTCGCTAACGAAGAAGTCGAGGAACGCGATATCAGCCCCGACGCTCTTCAACGTCGCGGCCACCTCCTTGGGTGCGGCATTCGCGCCGAGCGCGACTCGTTCGACGGTGAGTCCGCGCTCGCGGATTCGCGCGCCGACGATGTCGGCGTAGTCGCTGCGGCTCCCGCGCATGATGAAGCGCGGTCGCGTGCCGGCATCGCGCAAATGCGCCACCGCATCGATCGCCCACAGCCACCGTTTGTCCGCGTCGAAGCGCGCGACCTTCACCAGGCTCGGCCGGCCGGCGAGCCCGGCGCGCATCGCGCGCAGGTCCGCGGCGGGGACGGGCTTCGCGAAGCGCTCGGCGACCCCGTTGGGGAGGATCTCTGGTTCGACGCCCGCCTTCACCATCTCGGCCCGCATGAACCGCGAGATCGTCGTGACCGTCGCAGCGGCCGAGAGCACGGGAAAGTCGATGGACCCGAATCCGTAGGTGTTGTTGGCGTTCCAGAACGGGGTGATCGCGTGCCGCAGGCCTGCTCGCTCCGCGAGGAGGGTCGTATTGATCGCGGCGTTCGCGGTCTGCCAGTCCTCGAACAGGAGCACCGCGCGCTTGCCCTGCCGCGCGGCCGGCACGATGACCTCGTCGAGCAGGTGCGGCGGCACCGTGCGCCCGAAGTCGCGCCACTTCCCGTCCTCGCCGTCGTATGCGTCCTTGGGGTGGTAGCGCGAGATCCACTGTCCCCACCGCTCCAGTCTGAGCATTCCGTCGGACCGTTCTTCGACCGCTGCGAGCGCGGGATCGCCGATGAACAGGTGCCGGACGCGATAGTCCCGCGCGATGAGGGCTTCGGCCAGGTCGTTCATCCGCGTCGCGAGGCCGCCGACGAATGAGTAGCGGTCGGGCCCCTCGAATGCGACGAGGACGACCTCGCTGATGTCCGCTCCCATGCGGGCATCGTACGTCGGCCCGATACTTGGCTGGCCGTGCGACCACTCGATCTCATTCGCGAGGATCCCGAGAGCGTGCGAGCGACGCTCAGCGCGCGCGGCTTCGATGCGCCGCTCGATCGGATCATCGAGCTCGACGAGACGGCCCGACGGCTCCGGGCCGAGGTCGAAGGGCTCCGGGCCGAGCGCAACAAGGCGAGCAAGGGTGGGCCGCCGACCGACGAGGTGAAGGCGCGGATGCGCGAAGTGGGCGAGCGCATCGCGCTCATCGAGAAGGAGCTCACCGCCACGGAGGAGAAGCTCGGCGCCGACGTCCTCTGGATCCCGAACGTGCTCGACGCCGACGTGCCGGTGGGCAAGGGCGAGGCCGACAACCCGATCGTGCGCGAGGACTCACCGAAGCCACTCGCCTTCCCGGGCCTGCCCCATTGGGAGCTCGGCGAGCGGCTGGGGATCCTCGACATCCCGCGAGGCACCAAGCTCTCAGGCTCGCGCTTCTATCTGTTCCGCGGTGCCGGAGCGGCGCTGCAGCGGGCCCTGATCACGTGGATGCTCGACGTGCACGTCGGCGACGGATTCACGGAGATCTACCCGCCACCAGTGACGCGCCGCGAAACGCTGCTCGCCAGCGCGCACCTGCCGCACTTCGACGAGAACCTCTACCGCGACGAGGACGACGACATCTGGATGATCCCGACGGCCGAGCCGCAGCTGGTGTCACTGCACCGCGACGAGACGATCCCGTTCGAGAAGCTGCCGCTGCGCTATGTCGCGTACACGCCGTGCTTCCGCCGCGAGCACATGAGCGCCGGCCGCGACGTGCGCGGCATCAAACGGGTCCACTGGTTCGACAAGGTCGAGATGGTCGTGCTGACGGCGCCCGAGGACTCGCGCCGGATGCTCGACGAGCTCACCGGCCGCGCGACCATGCTGCTCGAGCGCTTGGAGCTGCCGGTCCAGGTGACGGAGCGCTGCACGGGCGACCTCGGGTTCGTCGCGAAGAAGGGCTTCGACGTGCAGGCCTGGGGCCCGGTGATGGGGGAGTGGCTCGAGGTGTCGTCGTGCAGCGACGGCGGATCACTGCAGGCCGAACGCGCGAACATCCGCTTCAAGCGCGATCTCAAGGGGAAGCCGGAGCGGCCGCACATTCTCAACGCTTCCGGCGTCGCGCTCTCGCGACTGATGATCGCGGTCATGGAGAACTACCAGCAGGCTGACGGATCGCTCGCGATCCCCACGGTCCTGCGCCCGTACCTGCACGGGCGCGAGCGCATCGCGATGGGGGAGTTCGCGGGCTAGGCGGACTCCGGGCGTACGGCGCCTTCGGCACCCACCATCGCCGCGCGGGTCTCGGCGACGAGGTGGCGGGGCCCCAGGCGCTCGAAGGTTTCGAGCGCCGCGCGGAAGTCGACGGCCGCACCCGCGAGGTCGCCGCGCGCGACGAGCAGCCGTCCACCCGCCAGGCGCATCGTCGCGATCGCGATCGGCAGATTCAACCGGTACGCGGCTTCGAGCGAGACCGCGCGCGCGGCGTCCGCGGCCGCGAGGTCGTTGCCGGCGAGAGCCACTTCGACGAGCGCCGGGCCGATCTCGGC
>JALYKF010000166.1 GCA_030774905.1 Chloroflexota bacterium | reverse complement strand
CTGCAGCGTCCATCGTGCGGCCGGCCCCGGCTGTGCCGGCGCCGGCCGAGCCCCCCTCAAAGGCGCCCGGCCGTACGCGCAGGTCCACTCCGCTCGCGTCCCACGCGTGCCTGACGGACTCCCCGAGCGCGTCCGCGAAGAAGCGCTCCGCCGCGGGGCCGAGCACGGCGGCGTACGACCGTGCTTCCTCGAGCACGGGAGCGGGCAAAGACCGCGCGCGCTCGGCCAGCGTCGCGAGGACCGCCGCGCAGGTCAGCGCGTCGTCCAGCGCCCGGTGCGCGGCGGCGGGCACGATGCCGCTGTCCGCCGCGAGCCGCTGCAGGGCGTACGACGGCGCCGACGGCAAGAGCATCGACGCGAGGTCCGCGGTATCGAGCCGGCCAGCTCCGGGTGCGAAGCCGTTCTCCTCGAGGAACGCGAGGTCGAAATCGACGTTGTGCCCTACGAACACCGCATCGCCAGCGAAGGCGGCGAAGCGCGCGACCGCGTCGGCCGCGGACGGCGCGCCAAGCAGGGCCTCGTCCGTGATGCCCGTGAGCCGCCGGATGGTCGAGCCGATGTCGCGTCCGGGATCGACGAACGTGCTGAAGCGCTCGCCGGCC
This sequence comes from Chloroflexota bacterium, assembly GCA_030774905.1. The sequence continues at coordinate 5,517 of JALYKF010000166.1, read as the reverse complement.
TCCGCGCCATCCGGCGTGAGCCGGATGCGCACGGCGCCGATCTCGATGATCCCATCCGTCTTCGGGTCGAATCCCGTCGTCTCGAGGTCCACCGCGACGAGGTCTTGCACGAGGTCGCCGATCTAGGCCGCGCCGGCTCAGCCGGGGCGGCGTGCCTCTAGGGGTATATGCCGCGCGTGAGCGTCGCGTCGGCCACGCGCGCCACGGCCACCATGTACGCGGCCGTCCGCATGTGGACCTTGTGCTTCAACGACATTTGCAGGACGTCGTTGAATGACTTCACCATCACTTCTTTGAGCCGGGCGTTGATGGTGGCTTCTCGCCAGAACAGGTTCTGGAGATCCTGGACCCACTCGAAGTACGAGACGGTGACGCCGCCTGCGTTGCAGAGGATGTCCGGGATCATGAACACGCCCTTGTCGTAGAGGATCCGGTCGGCCTCGGGGCTCGTCGGCCCGTTCGCCGCCTCCGCCACGAGCTTCGCCTTGATCTTCGGGGCGTTGTGCTCGCCGATCTGGTTCTCGATCGCTGCGGGGATGAGGATGTCGCAGTCGAGCTCGAGGAGCTCGCTGTTGCTCACCGTCTCCGACCCCGGGAACCCGATCACGCTGCCGGTCTCGCGCTTGTACGCGTCGACCTTGTTCGGATCGATGCCCTTGGGATTGTGGATGCCTCCTTGTGTATCCGAGAGGCCGACGACGACCGCGCCGAGCTCCGCCATGAGCTTTGCCGAGAAGGAGCCGGCGTTGCCGAAGCCCTGCACGACGACGCGAGCGCCCTCCAGGTCGAGGCCGAGGTGCTTCGAGGCCTCGATGATCGTGTACACCGCGCCTCGAGCCGTCGCCTCGTTGCGGCCTTCGCTGCCGCCGATCGAGAGCGGCTTCCCGGTCACGACCGCGGGCACGGTGTGGCCGGCGTGCATCGAGTAGGTGTCCATGATCCAGGCCATCGTCTGCGCGTTCGTGTTCACGTCGGGCGCTGGGATGTCCCGGTCCGGACCGATGAGCAAGGCGATCTCCGTCGTGTACCGCCGCGTGAGCGTCTCGAGCTGCTGCAAGGTCATGCTCTTGGGGTCGCAGATGACCGCACCCTTGGCGCCCCCGTACGGGATGCCGACGACCGCACATTTCCATGTCATCCACATCGCGAGGGCCTTGACCTCGCCGAGCGACGCGCTCGGGTGGTAGCGGATGCCGCCCTTCCCGGGCCCGCGCGAGGTGTTGTGCTGCACCCGGTATCCGGTGAAGACCTTGACCGCTCCGTCGTGCATGCGCACCGGGAAATGCACTGTGAGCTCGCGCTGGCACTCGCGGAGGATGCCGCGCATGTTCGGGTCGAGGTGCAGCTTGTCGGCCGCCGTATCGAACTGTTGGGTGGCGACCTCCCATGGGTCACGCTGGGTGTGGTCGATGGTCGCGGCGGACGTCATGCGGCAGGTCTCCTTATTTCATCTTCGGTGGATTGAGCTTGTCCACGACGAGCCACGATGCCGCCGTCTGGCCTGGCGAGTATGGGCTGTTCCACTCCTTGAGGACCACGCGCTTGAACCCAAGCCCGGTGAGCGTCTCGCGCCACGCCCGAAGGCCGCGCGACACGTACGGCGTCAGGCGCACGTTCTGACTCGGCGTGACGAGCCCTTCGAGATGGCGCTTGCGCTCGAGCAACGGCACACCCACGAGCGTCTCGCCGTCGACCTCGAGCAGGTCGAACGCGCTGAAGATCTGCCGGCGCGGCATCTCACGCGTGAACGCGTTGCCCTGCGGGTCAACCTCCAGGTCGCGATCGTCCTCCCAGTTGGTCACGAGGACACCGTCGAGGATCGCGCTCGTGCAGTGCGTCTCGGCCTGGATCGCTTCGAAGAGCTCGCGCGGACCCTCGACCGGGCCGTCGTAGCCGACGAACCGCGGACCCGGGTGGCCGATGCGGACGAGGACTCTGGTCCCCTCCCAGGCGGGCTCGAGGATGTGATTCGGCAGCTCCGCCTGCTCGCGCACCGGCTTCGGACGCTGGGGCGCCACGTCGACGCCGAGGACCGTCGATTCCACCGGAATCGAGTATTTCACCTGCGGTTGTGGCCTCTTGACAGTTCGAACACGCGTTCTATGATGCCCGAACGCCTGTGCCAAGGAATCCAGAGGAGCGACCGCCTTCCAGCGGTCGAGGACCTTGGAACAGCAAATACGCCAGCAGTGAGGTGAATCGTGGCCATCGCCATCGCCTTTCCCATCCCTTCGTCAGCGGGCGGCGCGCGAGCAGCCCTCCGCGCGCCGCTCCGCGACACCCCACCACGCGTGTACTCGCCGTTCGGTCAGCGCCGGTTGGCCCGGCCGATGGCGGTACGGCTCGCGGAAGCGGATCGCGGGGACAGCGCGCCTCCTGGCCGGTCGCGCCGTCCCTTCATCCGCTCCCGCGGGCGCTAGCCGCTAGCCCTTTCCGGGTGGCTCGGCCGCACTTCGCGCCATCGCGGCGAGAGGTGCGGCAAGGGCGCTGAATTCGGTCGGGATGATGAACTTGGTCGCGGGCGACGCGCCGAGCGCCTTCAACGCCTCGAAGTACTGGAGCGTGATCGTCCGCGCGTCCGCGGACATCGCCGTCTCGTTGATCTTCCCGAGCGCGAGCGCGAAGCCCTCGGCCCGCAGGATCGCCGACTGCCGGGCGCCTTCGGCCTGCAGGATGTTCGACTGCTTGTCCCCCTCGGCCACGAGGATCGCGGACGCCCGCTTCCCCTCCGCCTCGGTGACGGATGCACGGCGGATGCGCTCGGCGGTCATCTGCCGCGTCATCGCCTCCTGGATCTCGCGCGGCGGGACGATCTCGCGGATCTCGACGCGATTCACCTTCACGCCCCAGCGGTGGGTCTCGTCGTCGAGCTTGATGCGGAGCACCTCGTTCATCTGCTCGCGCTTGGCGAACGCGTCATCCAGCACCAGGTCACCGATCACGGCCCGCAGCGTCGTCGATGCGATCTGCTGGACCTGCTGACGGAAGTTCTGGACCTTGATCACCGAGTCCGACGCCTCGACGACCTGCTGGAAGATGAGGAAGTCGATGGAGATGGTCGCGTTGTCCTTGGTGATGCAGGTCTGCTGCGGGATCTCCACGCTGAATTCGCGCAGGTCGACGGTCACGGAGCTCTGGAGGGGTGGCGGGAGCAGCAGCACCAGGCCCGGCCCGCTCGTCTTCTGGTATCGCCCGAGAGCGAAGACGACGAGTCGCTGGTACTCGGGGACGATGTGGACCACCGTCCGCAGGACCAGGAGCGCGATGACGAGTACGAATGCGATCGCGACGAGCTCGGTAGACATCAGTTTTCCCTTCTTCCGGAGGACGGGTCCTCCGGGCCGACGATAAGACGCACACCATCGATCCGCCGGACTCGCACGGCGGCTCCCTGCGGGATCGGACCGCTTTCGCTCACGGCGGTCCACTCATCACCGCCCGCGCGAACGATGCCGGCCGGGGCCAGCTCCGTCTTCGCGACGCCGAGCGCGCCGATGAGCAACCCCGGACCGCTCGCGACCGGCAGGCGCTGGAACCCGATCGCCATCCGCACGACGACCACGAAGAAGAGCGCCGCCGTGCCCACCACGAGGAGAAGCGTCACCGGATCCGCGCTGTAGCGCAGACCTGGGAACGTGGGCCGCCACGGCGGGAACACGATGATCGCGCCGAGGATGAGCGAGGCGATACCGCCTGCGAGCAACAGGCCGTGACTGACGATCTTCACCTCGGCGATGAAGAGCACGAGCGCGAAGATCATCAGGGCGATCCCGGCGGCGTTCGCGTCCAGGGTGCCGAACGAGAACAGCGCGATCACGATGGAGATCACGCCGATGATGCCAGGGAAGATGAGCCCTGGGTTCGAGAGCTCGAAGATGAGCCCGTACGTGCCGATCGTGAAGAGCAGCAGCGAGATCTGCGGATCGACGACGAAATGCAGGAAGGTCTCGAACGGGTTCATGCCGTCGTCGTCAATCGCCGCTGCCTTCGTTGCGAGCTGGACGGACTGGGTCCCGACCGGCACGGTGCGGCCGTCGATCTGGGCCAGGAGGTCGGGCACGTCGCGCGCGATGAGGTCGACCACCTTGAGCGCCACGGCCTCGTCGTCGCGGATGCTGACGCTCTTGCGCACCGCGTCCTCGGCCCACTGCTCGTTACGACCTCGCGCCTTGGCGATCTTCGTGATCTGCGCAGCCGCGTCGTTCTCCGCCTTGAGGCGGAGGTCGCCCTGGATGTCGCCGCCCGAGCTGTCGACCGGATGGGCCGCCCCGATGTTCGTCGCGGGGGCCATCGCGGCGATCGTGCCGGCCATCGTGATGAATGTCCCGGCCGACGCGGCCCGCGCTCCCGACGGCGCGACGTAGGTGATCACCGGGAGCGGCGCGTTCAGGAACGTCGTGGTGATCCGGTAGGTCGAGTCGATGAGACCGCCTGGCGTGTTGACGATGAAGACGACCGCTGGCGCGCCCGCGGCATGGGCATCCGCGATCACGCGCTCGACGTACCGCGCGGTGATCGGGTTGATCGCATCCTCGATGTGCCCGACGACCACCGGGGCGCCCGGCGCGGCCCGCGTGACCGGTCCGAGACGGGGCGTGCCGCCCGCCGATGCGACCGCCGTGAGATCGGTCTGACCCAGCAGGGCGCCACCAACGCCGAGCGTGATGAGGATGACCGCGAGGGCGAGCTGAACGGTGAACGGCCGCCTCGCGTGAGGCGCGGCCGCGAGGCGGGACGACGCGAACGGGGTCTCCCGCACGCGCTGCGTGTCGATCGCGCGGACGAGGGCGGCGCCGAGCCCGTCTTGGTCGCGCTCGTTCACGGGCGGAGCGCTCCGCGCAGCAGCTGCCGGGCGGCATGCGTCGCGCGCAGCTTGGCCAGGGCCTGCGACAGCGTCGCGCCGACCGTGCCACTGCGGACCGCGAACGCCTTCGCGATCTCCTCGTAGCTCAGGTCGTAGTAGTAGCGCGCCACGACGATCGCGCGCTGCCGCTCGGACAGCTGCCGGAGGGCGACGAGCAGGTCGGCGCGCTCGATCGCGAAGTCGATGGCATCCCGCGGCGCGGCGACCGTCTCCATCGCCGCGTCCGACACCCGGCGGCGGCGGTCGGCGAAGAGCACGCGGGTCGCCACGACCAGGAGCCACGCTCCCGGCCGCTCGAGGGTCGCCAGGCCGTGCTTGTATCCGCGCACGAACGCCTCCTGGACCGCGTCCTCAGCGGCGCCATCGTCGCCACCGATCGCCCGCATCGCGCGCAACAACCGGGGATATTCCTGTTCGTACAGGGTCTCCCAGGCGGCCACGGTAGCGTCCACGGTCCTCATCTCTAACGAGCGCCCCGGCAGGCGCTTTCTGTAGTCGGTCTACCACGGCTCGAGGAGCAGGTAGCCTCTCCGCCGCATGACCTGGCTCGAGGCGCCGGACTACTGGCTCGCGCGCCTCGTCATCGAGCGCGGCGTTGGCGCGATCTACGGCATCGCGTTCCTCGTCGCGCTGCGTCAATTCGCTCCCCTCCT